>NZ_JBFAMR010000040.1:57399-71667 GCF_040656595.1 Actinoplanes sp. NPDC049802 | reverse complement strand
CCGACGTCGTCGAGAGTGAGCCCTGCCCAGCAACTACCGGTGGACGCCGCCCGGCGTGTCACCGACCCGGTGAACGTTTATGGACAACGCACTAGACCCACCCCCCGACATTTTCGGCCCGATCGGCACGCCTCCACCCGGCCGTGGCCCGCTACGGGCCGTGATTCGTCGTACCCGGCCGGTAGCATTCCGCGCAGTGGGCGGCCAGGCATCCACATCGATGGAGGACCCGTGACGGCGACCGAAGATCCCGGCGTGACCACCCTCGACCACACCCTCCGGCTGTCGCTGCGCGCCCGCCACGGCTCCGACGACTGCTTCCGCCAACTGATCGACGACGCCCTGAAGACCGCTCTCGGCACCGGGGCCGACCTGCCGCGGATTCTCCACCTGAGCGTTCTCCGCGGCCTGCTCAGCCACACACCCGCACCTGGCCCGGCCCGGACGGGGCAGTCCACCGACACCCGCCGGCATCTGTTCATCACGCCCGCCGACCTGCCCCGGGCCCTGCTTCCACCGCCGCCCGACCCCGGCAACCCGCACTCGCTGGCCCGCCTGCTGCGCACCTTCGTCATCCACCTGGCGCCGACCGACCGGCACACCGCGACCGACCTGGCCACCCTGATCGAGGATCCCGGTGAGGCGGCCGTCGCACACTGCGCCCTGGTCCGCGCCGCCGTGCAGGTCCACGACCTGGAGGGTGAGGCTCACGCATGGTCCCGGCTGCGGCATCTGATCACCCGGATGCCCGCGCGGCACTGGCCCGGCGGCACGACCGCCCACGACCGCGATGTCCGGGCCTATCTGCGTCCCGACCATCGGGCCCGCTTCGACACCGCGATCGGTGTCCTCGGGCTGTCACCCGACCTGGGCCGGTCCCTGCTCGCCGAGCTGCCCGGCCTGAGCGCCGTCTTCCGCGAGGCCTATGCGTGCGACGCGTCCGACCGCTACACCGCCCAGCGTCTGGCCGGCCGGCGGCCGGATCCCGCGCTTGCCCACGCGCACAACACCATCCGGCAGGCCCCGTCGAGCAGCAGTGCCGTCGCGGCAGCGATCGTCTCCGCCAACGAACAGATCCTCGGCGGTCCCGAGCTGCCGGTCGGCGACCCGGTCTACCGTCTGCACGCCCGGATCACCGCGCGCACCGTCCGCGCCCACCAGCTCGGCGCCGACGACCTGAGCCCGGAGCCGGTGCCCGCCCCGCTCGACCCGGCCCGGCTGCCGGCGTATGCCGCGATAGTCCGCCACAACGCCGACACCCCGATCGTCGCGGCGCTGGCCGGCCGGGTCCGCGACGAGGCCGCCGCCCGCGACGACCGTGAGGCTCTGTTGATCCTCGCCGACGCCGGTTACGCGGATCCGCACGCGGTGTTGACCGGCGCGTCCTGGGCCACCGCGCAAGCAACGCCGGGCGGGTGCGATCCCCCGGTTCCGGAGCTGGCCGCGCTGTTGTTCCGGCACCGTCCGGTGGAGGCCGCACGCCACCTGAGCGCTGCCGCGGCCGCCGACTGGCCGACCGCCGCGGCCGTTCTCGAGCACGCCGCCACCGAGTTGCTCGCCGCCGCCGGCCCACGCATAGCCCTCGACCTGCACCGGGCGGTGAGCAGCGCGTTCGCCTGCGCCGCCGCACCCGGCGCCGGCCCGCCCGCGGTCATCGACGGCACCTACCCCGGCTGACCACCCGCCCACGGCCACCAACGCCTCCCACCCGAGTCCGAAGGATTCTGATGACTTTCGACGACGCCACCCGCGACCGGATGGCAGCCATCGCGGCGAATTGGGACGAGCGCACCCCGATCCACGCCACCAGCCGCTTCTACGACGTGGCCGGTCGCGACCCGGAGAGCTGGTTCGCCGACTACGAGTGGTCCGCCATGGGCGATCTGACCGGCCGTGACGTGCTGCACCTGCAATGCCATCTGGGCACCGAGACGGCCGCTTTCGCCCGCCGTGGCGCACGCTCGGTGACTGGCCTCGACCTGTCTGGCGTCGCCGTCCGCACGGCCCGCAGGCTGGCCGCCGAGGCCGGTCTCCCGATCGAGTACGTCCACGCCAACGTCTACGACGCCACGGCAGCCCTGACCGGACGCCGTTTCGACATCGTGTACACCGGCAAGGGCGCGCTCTGCTACCTCCCCGACCTGGACCGCTGGGCCGGTGTCGTCGCCGGGCTGCTGAAACCGGGCGGTTCACTCCACGTGGTCGAGTTCCATCCGGTTCTCCAGTCACTGGGCATGGTCCCGGACGCTTCCGGCAACCAGTCCCTGCTGCTGCGCAAGGACTATCTGTCCGGCCGCGGGCCCGCCGAGCTCGACGCCACCCGCACGTACACCGACGGTCCGGCCCTGACCGGGGCAACCGTCAGCTACGAGTGGTCGCACGGCCTCGGCGAGGTGGTCACCGCCCTGGTCGGCGCCGGCCTGACCATCCGCTCCCTGCACGAGAGCGACGAGATCCCGTGGCCACGCTGGCCCCACATGGAGCCCACCCCCACCGGTTTCTGGCGCCTACCGGCAGCCGCCCCACGCATCCCGCTGCTCTACGCCCTCGCAGCGACATCCTGACCGCGCCGCGGATCTCTGGTAGTCCATGGGAGCGCGGGAACGGTGAACTAATCGCCAGATCTAGATATTCAAGGAGTGGCCGGATGATGACCGAACACTCGGAGCAGGACCTGAGAGTGTCCACACACCGGCCGGCAGTCTTGTCCGGCTGGCTGCCAGTGCTGACCCTGCCGGCTATTCAAGAAAGGCTCTCTACCAGCGCATATCTGGTCCGATCCCTGGCCGCCAGACCTCACCTCAGGGGTGTCGGGTAGCGGAATCGGACCTGGAGCAAGGATTCCATGACCTGCGACGGCGACTCCAGGGATGTGGAGACTCCTCCGCCGGGGCGGTTCCACAGGTGGACGGCTTTCCTTATGACCATCAGGATCAGTGCTGACCCTGCTGGCCAAATCGCCCGCCCGCCCGCCGGGCGGGCGCACCGCGCACCGCGCACCGCGCACCGCGCACCGATCGTGTGCCCCGAGCACCGCTGTGACACTCGTGAGCGACCACGCAGGGCCCTGCACGCGTGCCGAATCGCTCGGCCCCGTCTGCCCGCCGCCCTGCCGCCCGGCGCCCTACCGGCCGGCGCCCTGCCGCCCGGCGCCCTGCCGCCCTCTCGCCTTGTCGTTCTGTCGTTCTGTCGTCCTGTCGTCCTGCCGCCCGGCGCCCCGGCGCCCCGGCGCCCTGTCGCCCGGTGGGCGGAGGGCCGGCGTGCTGGGCGATGTGTGCTCGGAGAACGCCACACCCATAGTGGGTGTGACGACACCCGTTGCGGGTGTCACGTCTACGGAACACAGATAGCCGAAATCCGTGTCCCGCCTCCCCGGACAGAGATTCGTCTCCGTCCGCGTCCGCGGCCAGCCGGTGAACGTGATGGTGATTCCGTGCGACGGCTGGCCGGTGCCACACGCTGGAGTTCAACGGGGCAGCGTCAGCGGCGGTCGCCGAGGAGCCCTCGCGGCCGGCCGGGTCGCTTTGCCGGTCTTGCCCAGCAACGAGCACACCGTTCACGCAATCCCGTCCACATGCGCAGCCGCCGCAGCGGACCGATCTTCACCGGTCTTCGACCACCGACCACCGACCACCGACCACCGATCGCCGTCGCCGGTCATCGACCCGATCCAGGTCCGGTTTCCGCTACCCCGCACCCGCGTCGTGAAGCCTGGCAAAGCGGGACGAACCGGATATACGCTGGTAGCGAGCCTCTATTGACAAGCCAGCAGGATCAGCTCTGATGCTGATGGCCGATTGTTCTCCCTGCCTTCCCGCGGCCGGTAGGTGCCGGCCGACGCGCACGTAAGGCTCTGCGTGGTCGTTCACGGGCGTCACAGCGGCGGTCCGGGCACACGATCGGTGCGCTGTGCGCGCCCACCTGACCGGCGCGAGCGGGCCGGGGCGACGGCGACGGCGCCGACGCCGACGCCGACGCCGACGCCGAGGGCTAGGGCTAGCGATCTTGCCGGCAGGGACAGCTCCGGGAGCCAACCGAAGACGATCTCTCACCCGACGGCGCGCTACGGCCGCGACCCGGCAGCCGCGTCGCGAGAAGCCGAACCCGGTGGCCCGTGCGGCGCCAGCCGCCCGGGCCGGATCGTGCGGCGCCAGCCGCCCGATCAGGCACGGGAACGGTCCATTTCCGTACCTGAAAATGGGGTTGGGCGGTGGATGCGGAGCTGGATCGCGCCGCATCCACCGCCCGGCTGAGTGAGTTGAGGCTCAGCGGTGGTCGGAGCCTTCGGATTCGACGGCGGCCCGGCCGGCTTCCAGGCGTGCGATCGGCACGCGGAAGGGCGAGCACGACACGTAGTCGAGGCCGACCTGGTGGAAGAAGTGGACGGAGTCGGGGTCGCCGCCGTGCTCGCCGCAGACGCCCAGCTTGAGGCCGGGGCGGGCGGCGCGGCCCTCCTCGGCGGCGATCTTCACGAGGCGGCCCACGCCGTCGGCGTCGATGGATTCGAAGGGGCTGATGCCGAAGATGCCGAGTTCGAGGTAGCGCCAGAAGAACGCGCCCTCGACGTCGTCGCGGGAGAAACCCCAGGCCATCTGGGTGAGGTCGTTGGTGCCGAAGGAGAAGAACTCGGCGGCTTCGGCGATCTGGCCGGCGGTGAGGGCGGCCCGCGGCACCTCGATCATCGTGCCGATCAGGATCTGGACGCCGGAGGAGCCCACCACCTCGGCGATGATCTTCTCGGCTTCGGCGCGGACGGTCTCCAGCTCCTGAACGGCGCCGACCAGCGGGACCATGATCTCGGGGCGGGGGTTGCCGCCTTCGGCGGCGAGTGCGACGGCGGCCTCGGCGATGGCGCGGACCTGCATGGCGAACAGGCCGGGGATGACCAGACCGAGGCGTACGCCGCGCAGCCCCAGCATCGGGTTCTGTTCGTGCATGCGGCGGACCGCGGCGAGCAACTGCTCGTCGTGTTCGACGTGCCGGCCGTGCTCGTGCGCGACCGCAACCTTGACGGCGAGTTCCTCCAGGGAGGGCAGGAACTCGTGCAGCGGCGGGTCGATGAGCCGGATGGTGACGGGCAGGCCGTTCATCTCCCGGAAGATCTCCAGGAAGTCGGCGCGCTGCAGCGGCTGGAGAGCGGCGAGGGCCCCGTTGCGTTCCGCTTCGCTGCGGGCCAGGATCAGGCGTTCGACGAGTTCCCGCCGGTCGCCGAGGAACATGTGCTCGGTGCGGCACAGTCCGATGCCCTGGGCGCCGAAGCGGCGGGCCCGGGCGGCGTCGAGCCCGGTGTCGGCGTTGGTGCGCACCTTGAGCCGCCGCGTGGAGTCGGCGTGCGTGATGATCCGGTGCACGGCGGCGACCAGCGGGTCGTTGGCCTCGGCCGGGTCGAGGTCACCTTCGAAGTACTGGACGACCTCGCTGGGCCGGACCGGCACCTCGCCGAGGTAGACGCGCCCGGTGGTGCCGTCGATGGAGATGGTGTCGCCCTCGCGGACGGTCTGCGAGCCGATGGTGAAGCTCGACGTGGAGACCTCCATCTCGTCGGCGCCGCAGACGCAGGTCTTGCCCATGCCGCGGGCGACGACGGCGGCGTGTGACGTCTTGCCGCCACGGCTGGTGAGGATGCCGTTGGCGGCGATCATTCCGGGCAGGTCGTCGGGGTTGGTCTCCCGGCGGACCAGGATGACCGGTTTGCCGTCGGCCGCCACTTCGACGGCGCGCCGCGAGGTGAAGACGACCTCGCCGAAGGCGGCTCCGGGTGAGGCGCCCACTCCCCGCGTGATCGATTCAGGAGCGGAGGAGAGGTCGAAGCGGGGGAACATCAGCTGGGCGAGCTGCGCGCCGGAGACGCGGGTGAGAGCTTCGTCGAGGCCGATGACGCCTTCGTCGACGAGCTGGGCGGCGATGGTGAAGGCGGCGGCCGCGGTGCGCTTGCCGACACGGGTCTGCAGCATCCACAGTTTGCCGCGTTCGATGGTGAACTCGATGTCGCACAGGTCGCGATAATGGCCTTCGAGGACGGCCATGATCCGCATCAGCTCGTCGTAGGAGGTCTTGTCGAGCCGTTCCAGGTCGGCCAGCGGGAGGGTGTTGCGGATGCCGGCGACCACGTCCTCGCCTTGCGCGTCGGCCAGGTAGTCGCCGTAGACGCCCTGCTCGCCGGTGGCCGGGTCGCGGGTGAAGGCGACGCCGGTGCCGGAGTCGGAGCCCAGGTTGCCGAAGACCATGGCGACCACGTTGACGGCGGTTCCCAGGTCGGCGGGGATGCGTTCCTGACGGCGGTAGAGGACGGCACGGTCGGCGTTCCAGGACCGGAAGACCGCCTCGATGGCGAGGTCGAGCTGCTCGCGCGGATCCTGCGGGAACTCGTGCCCGGTGTGCTTGACGAACACCTTCTTGTACGCGGTGACGAGCTCCCGCAGGTCGTCGGCGCCGAGCTGGACGTCGTCCCTGACGCCCTTGGCGACCTTGGCCTCGTGCAGCGCGTCCTCGAACTCGTGGCCGGGCACCTCGCACACGGTCTTGCCGAACATCTGGATGAGACGCCGGTACGAGTCCCACGCGAACCGGTCGTTGCCACCGGCCTGACGGGACAGCCCGGCCACCGACGCGTCGTTGAGCCCGACATTGAGGACGGTCTCCATCATGCCGGGCATGGAGAACTTCGCTCCGGAGCGGACCGACACGAGCAGCGGGTCGGCCGGGTCGCCGAGCCGCCGGCCCATCTCGCGTTCCAGCTCGGCGAGGTGCGCGTCGATCTCGGCGGCGAGACCGTCGACGTGGGTGCCGTTGCGCAGGTACTCCTGGCACGCCTCGGTGGTGATCGTGAAGCCGGGCGGAACGGGCAGGCCCAGGTTGGTCATCTCCGCGAGATTGGCGCCCTTGCCACCCAGCAGATCCTTGAGGTCCTTGTTGCCCTCGGCGAAGCCGTAGACGAACTTCATGCCCTACCTCCGGTGAAGAATCCGCGGCGGATACCAGTTCCTGCCCTGGGATTCGTAAGGCTAAGCACGTCTGGAGTGAATAGTTAACCGTCCGTGGACTTTTCCACACGGATACGGAGATGCCTGCTCGGTACGCGCTCTCTCCGCGCAGCAACGCGCACGGCGGCGGACAACCCGGCAGAAGTAAGGGCGCCGCTGCGAATTCCACGGGGGAAGAACTCGCAACGGCGCACCGCGAACATTAGACGACGTTTGTCCGTGTGTCTATCCCACCCGCTGCACGACCGAGCCGACCAGCCGCTGCCAGTCCGCCTCGAAGCCAGGCGACGGCGTCTTGTTGTCCAGCCGGTAGATGGCGTACGTGCCGACCAGCACCACGTTACGGGTACGCAGCACGGACACCGCGGTGTCGGCGGTACCGGGGTGCTCCGACTCATACAGCTTGTGGCGGACGATCACGAAACCGGACCAGGCGCCCTCGCTCAGATCCCGCACCTCGACCGTCTCGGTGTAGGCCGGCTCGTTGCGGTCGGCGGTCTTGGCGGCCTCGACGCTCACCGACGGCGGGCACTGGTCGGCGACCACCTTCAGCAGCGCCTGCCCGGCCTTGGCGCTCTCCTCGTCGGCGAACACCAGGGCGGTCTGCTGGAGGGTCTGCGCGCCCTTCTCCCCCTCGTCGGCGGCTGACGAGGTCACCACCTCGGCGCCCGGTGGGGCCTGTGGCGGCGCCGACGTCCCGCCGCAGAAGCTGACCATCTGCTGTGGGCTCGCGCTCTCCTCGGGGGCCGCCCACGCCGGGCCGATCTCGGTGGGCTGCAGGAACGCGCCGCGCATGGTGGTGACGGTGATCAGGCTCTCGTCGGGATCGTCCGAGGAGCCGCACCCGGCCGCCATGACCAGGGCGCAGGCTGCGCCCAGGGCGGCACGGACGGGTCTGGCGGTCAGGAGCATCCGGCAATAGTGCCAGACCGGTGGCCCGAAACCGCCAGGCGATCGATGCGGCCGTCCGCTGGGGGTTTTCCGCAGGGGGTTTTCCGCAGCCCGAACGGCGGGCGCTCCCCATCGCGCGGCGAAGCGATCACGGTTAGCGTGACTCTAGGCAGCGACGCCGAGGAGGTCCACGATGAGCATCGATGCCCTTGCCGCGCGACTGCGGGCCGAGATGGGCCCTGACCAGGTGCTCACCGACCGGCAGCAATTGCGGACGTATGAGTGCGACGGCCTCGCCCACTACCGGGTCGCCCCGGCCCTGGTCGCCCTGCCACGCACCGCCGGGCAGGTCGCCACCGTGGTCCGCGCCTGCGCCGACGCGAAGGTGCCGTTCGTGGCCCGCGGCTCCGGCACCGGCCTGTCCGGAGGGGCGCTGCCGCACGCCGACGGAGTGCTCATCGTGACCTCCCAGCTGCGGGAGATCGTGTCGCTGCGGCCGGAGGACGAACGCGCCGTCGTCCAGCCCGGCGTGATCAACCTCCAGGTGTCGGTGGTGTCGAAGGAGCACGGCTACTACTACGCCCCCGACCCGTCCAGCCAGCAGATCTGCTCCATCGGGGGCAACGTGGCGGAGAATTCCGGCGGCGCCCACTGCCTGAAATACGGCTTCACCACCAACCACGTGACCGGGCTGGAGATGGTCACGCCGGACGGCGACCTGGTCCGGCTCGGCGGCGCCGCCCCGGACACGCCCGGTTACGACCTGCTCGGCGCGTTCGTCGGCTCGGAGGGCACGCTCGGCGTCGCCACCGAGGTGACGGTCAAGCTGACCCGGTTGCCGGAGACGGTGCGCACCCTGCTGGCCGCCTTCGCGAGCACCGACCAGGCCGGCGCCGCCACCTCGGCGATCATCGCGGCCGGGGTGGTGCCGGCCGCCATCGAGATGATGGACGCCCTGTCCATCGAGGCCGCCGAGGCGGCCGTCCACTGCGGCTATCCGGTCGGCGCGGGCGCCGTCCTGATCGTCGAGCTGGACGGCCCGGTGGCCGAGGTGGCCGCGCAGTTCGACGAGGTGAGCCGGCTCTGCGACGAGAACGGCGCCTTCGAGACCCGGGTGGCGGCCGACGACGAGGAGCGGCAGCTGATCTGGCGGGGCCGCAAATCGGCGTTCGCGGCGGTCGGCCGGATCAGCCCCGACTACATCGTCCAGGACGGGGTGATCCCCCGGACGGCGCTGCCGGAGGTGCTGCGCCGCATCAACGAGGTCGCCTCCTCGCACGGCGTCCGCGTGGCGAACGTGTTCCACGCCGGCGACGGCAACCTGCACCCGCTGGTCCTCTTCGACTCCCAGGTCCCCGGCGAGGAGGACCGGGCCGAGACGGTCTCCGGCGCCATCATCGACCTCTGTATCGAGTACGGCGGCTCGATCACCGGCGAACACGGCGTGGGCGTCGACAAGGCCCGCTACATGCCGCGCATGTTCAACGACACCGACCTGGACACGATGCAGCTGGTCCGCTGCGCCTTCGACCCGGACAGCCTGGCCAACCCCGGCAAGGTCTTCCCCACCCCCCGCCTGTGCGGCGAACGCCCGGGGCGGCGCTCGGGCCCGCACCCGTCGCACGAGCCCGGCGTGGCGGAGATCTTCTGATGCCCACCATGTCCCTCTCCCCGCCCACCGCACCGTCGCGGGGGATCGTTTCGCTTCCGGAGGTGAGCGATGAGCGTTCTGGACGATCTCGCCGTCAAGGCCGGTGATGACGATGTGGTCTGCGGCGTTCCCGCCCGTTTCGTCGCCGCGCCGGCCGGCACCGAGGAAGCGGCCGCGCTGATCGCGGCCGCCCGGGACCTCACCGTCGTGATCCGCGGCGGCGGCACGAAGATCCACCATGGCCCGCCGCCGCGCGACCTGGACCTGATCATCGACACCCGGCGGCTGGCCGGGGTGGTCGAGCACGCCGCCGGAGACCTGATCACCGTGGTCCGGGCCGGCACGCCGATGGCCGAGCTGCACGCCCTGCCCGGCCAGCAACTGGCGCTGGACGCGCCGCCCACGGCGACCGCCGGCGGCACCGTCTCGGCGAACGCCTCCGGCCCGCGACGCCTGCGCTACGGCACGGCCCGTGACCTGCTGATCGGTGTCACCGTCGTCCGCCCGGACGGCCGGATCGCCCGGGCCGGCGGCAAGGTGGTGAAGAACGTCGCCGGCTACGACCTCGGCAAGCTCTACACCGGCGCGCAGGGCACGCTCGGGCTGATCACCGAGTGCGTCTTCCGCCTGCATCCGGTCCCGCCCGCCACCGCTTTCGTACGCGCCGCCGCCCCGCCCACCGCGGTGGCGAAGATCCTGGCCGCCCAACTGGCCCCGAGCGCCGTGGAGATCAACGCCGGCCCCGGCGCGGCCACCGAGATCGCCGTGCTGGTGGAGGGCACCGAGGCGGGTGTCCGCGATCGCGCCGCCGTCCTGGCCAGGCTCCTCGACGGCGAGGTCAGCGACGTCCCGCCGTCGTGGTGGGACACCCCACCGTGGCCCCCGGACGGCCTCGGGCTCAAGCTGACCGCCGTCCTCTCGGCGGTCCCCGCTCTGGTGGAGGCCGCCACCGCCGCGGGCGCCACGATCCGCGGCTCCGCCGCGACCGGCGTTCTCCACGCGGGAGTTCCGAGCCCCGGCCGTGGCGGCGCGGCGGGCGGCGACGATACGGCGGACGGCGCCGTCACCGAGCCGGCGGCGGAGATGTCACGGTTGGTGGACACGCTGCGGGCGGCGGCGACACGGGCCGGCGGTCACGCCGTCGTGCTGACCGCGCCCGACGGGGTTCGGGAGGGCTTGGACATGTGGGGGCCGGTGCCCGGCCTCGAGTTGATGCGCCGGGTGAAAGAGCGGTTCGATCCGGATCGCCGTTTCGCGCCCGGCCGGTTCGTGGGAGGGATCTGATGGCTGACGTGGACGCCACCCACGGCGATGGCACTCCGCACGACGCGCTGCGGGCCGCCGAGACGGGCGCCAACCCGGTCGGCGCCACGCACGGGACCGGGACGCCGCCGGCCGACGCGCTGCGGGCCGCCGAGCGGGGCGGTCCCCCGCCGGGTGGGCCGGCCTTCGACGGTGACCACCCACCGCGGGCCGAACTGGTGTCCGATTGTGTGCACTGCGGGTTCTGCCTGCCCACCTGCCCCACCTACGTGCTGTGGGGTGAGGAGATGGACTCGCCCCGCGGCCGCATCCACCTGATCGGGCAGGGACTGTCCGGGGAGCCGTTGAGCGACTCGATGGTCACCCACTTCGATCGCTGCCTCGGCTGCATGGCGTGTGTGACCGCCTGCCCGTCCGGGGTCCGCTACGACCGGCTGATCGAGGACACCCGCGCCCAGGTGGAACGCCGTCACCCCCGGAGTGTTCGGGAGCGGGCGCTGCGGGCGGCGATCTTCGCGCTGTTCCCGTACCCGAAACGGCTGCGGCTGCTGCGAGGGCCGCTTCGCGCGTACCAGATGTCGGGTCTGCAGAGGCTCGTGGCCCGCACCGGTCTCCTGGAACGACTCACGCCGACGCTGGCCACGCTGGAGTCGCTGGCGCCGCGGCTGCGCGGCGTGCCGCGCCCGCCGACGCGTGTGCACGCGCGCGGCGCCCGGCGCGCGGTGGTGGGCATGCTGACCGGTTGTGTTCAGTCCGCGTTCTTCCCGGACGTCAATTCGGCGACGGTGCGTGTCCTCGCGGCCGAGGGCTGTGAGGTGCTGATCCCGCCCGGCCAGGGCTGTTGCGGGGCGCTGAGCGTGCACAACGGCCGGCGTGCCGAGGCGCAGCGGTTCGCCCGGCGGCTGATCGACACGTTCGAGCGCACCGGCATGGACTATTTCGTGGTCAACGCGGCGGGCTGCGGCTCGTCGCTGAAGGAGTACGACGAGCTGCTCGCCGACGATCCGGCCTACGCCGGGCGGGCGGCCGCGTTCACCGCGAAGGTCCGTGACCTGGCCGAGCTGCTGGTCGAGTTGGGCCCGGTGGCCCGCCGGCATCCGCTGCCGATGACGGTGGCCTACCACGACGCCTGCCATCTGGGGCACGCTCAGGGCGTGCGGGCACAGCCACGGGCCCTGCTCCGCGGCATTCCGGGGCTGGAGTTGCGGGCCATCGCCGATCCGGAGATCTGCTGCGGCTCGGCCGGCGTGTGGAACGTGCTCAATCCGGCTCCGGCCGCCCAGCTGGGCGATCGTAAGGCGAAGGCGGTTCTGGCGACCGGGGCCGAGCTGCTGGTGACGGCCAATCCGGGGTGCCTCATGCAGGTGGCGGCCGCGGTCCGCCGACGAGGCGGGGAGATCGCCTTGGCGCACACCGTCCACGTTCTCGACGCGTCGATCCGCGGTCTGGGCCCCGGCACCCTCCGGGACCGGAGTTGATCAGCGGCGCGTCACGTGCGCGCAGGCGGGTCCGGCGCGGAACGTCGGGGTAACGCGGGGAGGCGGGCCCCGTAGCGCCCGGCTCCCCGCGCTCTCCCGGCCAGGTGGCCGCCGGGTGAAATCGCGCGCGGATCTCACCCCCACCGCAGCCACCCACCCGCGCGGCGCCCATCCCATCGCGCCGCACGCCCTTCTCCCGCCACGCATAGATGTGCGTTAATTGGGAGCGCTCCCAGCGTGCTCCGTCCCCGGACCCCCGTCAAGCACATCCCCGGAGGCATCCCGATGCAACGTCGAAAGGCGGCCGTCCTCGGCCTCGTCACCGCCCTGCTCACCGGCGCCGCGGTCGCCACCACCACCAGCGCGAACGCGGCGGCCGGTTGCGCCGTCAAGTACACCGTCAGCAGCCAGTGGCCCGGCGGCTTCGGCGCGGCCGTGGACGTCACGAATCTCGGCGACCCGGTCTCGTCGTGGTCGCTGGTGTTCACGTTCCCGGCCGGGCAGACGATCACCCAACTGTGGAACGGCTCGGTCACCCAGTCCGGTTCCACCGTCACCGTCGAGAACGCCGGCTGGAACGGCCCGATCGCCACGAACGGCACCGCCTCGTTCGGCTTCAACGGCTCGTGGACCGGCAGCAACCCGGTGCCCGGGTCGTTCACCCTCAACGGCGTCACCTGCACCGGAGGCGTGGTGCCCACCCCGACCGGAACCGATCAGATCTCCCCGTCGCCGAGCACGAGCACCACCGCCGGCACGAAGACGAAGATCATGGCACTCGGCGACTCGATCACCGGCTCCCCCGGCTGCTGGCGCGCCCTGCTCTGGCAGCAGCTCCCGGCCGCCGAGGTGGACTTCGTCGGCACCCTGCCCGGCGACGGCTGCGGATTCCCCTACGACGGCGAACACGACGGCCACGGCGGCTATCTCGTCACCAACGTCGCGAGCCAGAACATGCTGCCCGCCTGGCTGTCCGCGGCGGACCCGGACGTCGTCCTCATGCACTTCGGCACCAACGACGCCTGGAGCAACCTGTCCCCGGCCACGATCCTGAACGCCTACACCAGGCTGGTCGGCCAGATGCGCGCCGCCAACCCGAACATGCGGATCATCGTCGCGCAGATCATCCCGCTGAACCCGCCCACCTGCACCGACTGCGGCCAGCGCGTGGTCAACCTGAACGCCGCGATCCCCGCCTGGGCGGCATCGCTCAGCACCACCGCGTCGCCGATCACCGTCGTCGACCAGTGGACCGGCTTCAACACCAGCACCGACACCTACGACGGCGTCCACCCCAACGATGCCGGCAACGTCAAGATCGCGGCACGCTGGCTGCCGGCCGTCCAGGCCGCGATCTCCTGACCCGATCCCGCTGTCACGCGGGCCCGGCGGCGGGCGTCACGAACGCCCGCCGCCTTTTCGATTCACCGGCTGCCATTCCCGGGGTGACGCCGGTCCCGATTGCACGGCGTGTTCCGATCGGCGACGACGAAGTCCCCCGCCGCATTCCGCAGGACGAACCGCGGACCGTCCGCACCCTCCTCGTAGGCGTAGAGCCAGCAACGGCCGCGCGGCTTGTCCACCAGCGGAACGTTTCTCGGAAATCTGCTCGTGTACGCCTTTCTGTTGACCGGCCCACCGTCCGCCCTGCCCTGGTACAGCGAATCCGCGTCGTCCACGGGCATCCTCCGCTCACGCCGGTCGAAATGCCTTGCGGATTCCACCGTGACTCAACCCGAAGCCACGGACAATCAGATCTCCGACCCGAATAGAGCTGATCCGATATCTGGCACACCCCACAAAAACGAAGACCCTTCTTTTCCGGTACGCGTGACGCCGCCCCGGAAAAATGGACCGTCCCGCCCGGCCGACGCGATCCGGCCGCCGGGTCACGCCTGTGCCGCGGCAGCCGGGCGGAGCACGGTGGCCACCCGGCCGTGACCGGCGGCAAGCGGCCCAACGGCGGCGAGCGGCCTCACGGCAACGAGCGGCCCACGGCGAT
>NZ_JBFAMR010000040.1:43099-57302 GCF_040656595.1 Actinoplanes sp. NPDC049802 | reverse complement strand
GATGAGCGCGGTTCACCGGTAGCAAGCGGCCTCACAGCAACGACGGCCCACGGCGATGAGCGCGGTTCACCGGTAGCAAGCGGCCTCACAGCAACGACGGCCCACGGCGATGAGCGCGGTTCACCGGTAGCAAGCGGCCTCACAGCAACGAGCGGTTCACCGGCGGCAGGATCGGCGTCAGTCGGCCGGTCGATGATCGGGCGGGCCCGCCGCCCGGCCGCCGAACTCAGCCCGGCGGCCGCGGCACAGGCGGGACCCGGCAGCCGATCGCGCGGGACGGGCGGGACGGTTCCCTTTTTCGGGGCGGCGTCACGCGTACCGGAAAGGGATTCAGGAATTGACGGCCATCTCGCCGAGTTCGGACCAGCCCTCCTGATCGACCGACTGGCTGACGATCTTCGGGGTGGACACCAGATATCGCGGCAGATCGAGCTGGGCCTGTTTGAAGTGGGCCGAGTTGACGTGGGCGCCACCGGCCTCGCCGTCGCGGAACGCCTCCACCAGCACGTATTCGGACGGGTTCTCGACGCTGCGGGACCAGTCGAACCACAGGCAGCCCGGCTCGGCGCGGGTGGCCTCGGTGAAGGTCCCGGCGAGGCGCGGCCAGTCGTCGGCGTGCTCCGGCTTGATCAGGAACTTCGCGGTAATGAAGATCATTTGTCCCCCTCGGTCCTGTTTCCGCTCCATCTCATCACGCCCCGCCCCCGGGCGCGCCGAGGTGAACGAGGGGCACGCCGGGCGCTGAGCCGGCCGGGCGAAAGAGTGGCGCGGGCGCGCTCAGGCGAAGGAGGGGCGGGCCGGGTCGAGGAGTTCGGAGATGTGGCCCCGGTCGAGGATCTCGATGAGGGCGTCCGTGCCGCGAGCGACCTTCACCGCCACCTCGTCGGCGTGGAGGGGGATCACCGCGAGCAGGTTGATCTCGGTGTCGTCGGGCGCGACGATCGTGCGGGCCTCCGCCGGGACCCGCAGCATCGGGGTGATGACGCAGCCGGCGAACGGGACGCCGGGGGCGTAGGGCTGCGCCGGATCGCCGTTGGGAACGGAGTGCCACTCCCCGATCCACGTGCCGTACTCGTGGGGCAGCCGGGCGATCTCCTTGAGCACCCGGATCGGCCAGTAGACCGCCGGATCGGACAGCGACTCCTGGTCCAGCGGCCAGTCGGTGGGCAGGCACAGCATCAGTTCGGCGTAGGGGTTGACGCCGTCCGGAACGGTCATCGGCAGTTCGCTCATCCCGGAGGTGATCAACGTCCGGTACGGCCGGTGCCCGGTCGGCTCGACCACGTAGATGTGCACGGCGACCAGGTGCGACAGCATCTCGTGGTAGACGAACTCGACCGGCCCGAAGTACTCGGCGATGTGCCCGTCGATGGCCTCCGCGATCTCCTGCCGGGCGCCCTGTGCCGGCACGAAGCCGTCGTGATGAGACTGATGCCGCAGCAACCCGTCGCCATTCATGACGAGTGAGCCTACGCTGGCGGGATGGCGGAGCCGAAGACGACCCGGAACGACCGTGACGTGGCTGCCTTCCTGGCGGGCGTGGCCGATCCTCAGCGGCGCGCGGACGCCGAGGCGGCCTGTGCCCTGATCGCCGAGGCGACCGGGGAGAAGCCCGTGATGTGGGGCTCGTCGATCATCGGGTTCGGGCAGTACCACTACCGTTACAACACCGGCCGGAAGGGCGACTGGCCGGCGGTCGGGCTGTCGCCGCGCAAGCAGGCGCTCACCTTCTACGTCTCGGCCGGTTTCGAGGCGTATGAGGATCTGCTGTCCCGTCTCGGCCCGCACACGACCGGCAAGTCGTGCCTCTATCTGAAGCGACTCGCCGACGTCGACGAATCCGTGTTGAAAGACCTGATCAGCGAGGGGTTCCGGCATCTCAACGGCCGGACCGTCGTCTCCGAACAGCAGTAGGCGGAATCGGACGTCATAATCATCCGGTGGACAACTGGGAATACGCGCGACTGGAGTACCGCGCGGCGGGCACTCTCGGCGAAGACCGCTACATGGACTGGACCGCGACCTTCCACCATCCCGGCGGGGTGCTGCGCTGGGGCACCGACGAACGCTTCGACGACCTGCGGCATCTGAACCGTGCGGGCGCGGCCGGGTGGATGGCCTACAACCGGGCGGTGATCCACGTGAAGGACGAGCCACACCGGCTGAGCAGCGTCACGTACTCGATGCGCCGTCCCATCCCGGCGGACCTGGTGGATCCGGGTGCCTAGGGAGACCGGCGTCAAGTTGATCGCGTCGAACAAGAAGGCGCGGCACGACTACGCCATTCTGAAAACCTACGAGGCGGGTCTGGTCCTGTCCGGCACCGAGGTGAAGTCGCTGCGACTGGGCCGGGCGTCGCTGGTCGACACGTTCGCGCAGGAGCACGAGGGCGAGATCATGCTCTACGGCCTGCACATCGCCGAGTACGGGTTCGGTTCCTGGACCAATCACGCGCCACGGCGTACCCGGAAGCTGCTTCTGCACAAGGTCGAGATCGTGAAGATCCTCAACCAGTTGCGCGAGGGCTCCGGGTTGACGCTCGTGCCGTTGTCGCTCTACTTCAAGGACGGCTGGGCCAAGGTCGAGCTGGGGCTGGCCCGCGGTTTGAAGAGCTACGACAAGCGGCAGGTGATGGCCGAGCGCGACGCGAAGAAGGAGATCGCCAAGGAGATGGGCCGCCGGTTGAAGGGCCGCCGGTAGGGCCGGCCGAGAAGATCCGGCTGGCTCTCCGGGCGCTGTTCGAACGTGTTTCGAACAGCCCCCCGACCAGCCGGGAAAGGGTGACCGCGCCGGTGGGGTGTTTGGCCTAGAGTCGGGGCGTGACGGAGCGTTTGGACTGGATCGACCCGAGTGTGCGCGAGTGGGACTGCACGGTGCTGTGGTCCGACCCCTCCGATCCGGAGGCGGGGATCGTGCTGGACCGGTCGGCGTTCTACCCCGGTGGGGGTGGGCAGCCGCCGGATCACGGGGTGCTGCTGTGGGAGGGTGTGCAGACCCGGATCGTCGACACGCGCAAGGGTGACGAGCAGTATCTGATCCCGGCGCCCGGTGATCCGGTGCCGAAGGCGGGGACGACGGTGCGCGGGGCGATCGACGACGCGCGGCGCAGCAGCCTGATGCGGACGCATTCGGGGCTGCACATCCTGTGCGGGACGGTGTTCCGGGATTTCGGGGCGCTGGTGACCGGCGGCAACATGCAGCCGGGTGAGGCGCGGATGGATTTCAATCTGCCCGAAGTGCCACCAGGCTTCAAACAGGCGCTGGAGGACGCGGTCAACGCGGAGATCATCGCGGACCGGAAGATCGTGGCGCGGGTGCTGCCCCGGGCCGAGGCGCTGGAGATTCCGACGCTCGTGCGTACGCAGGACGCGCTGCCGCCGCTGGATCATCCGGAGATCCGGGTGATCGACATCGTGGGCCTGGACGTGCAGGCCGACGGCGGCACGCATGTGGCGTCGACCGCGCAGGTGGGCCGGGTCGAGGTGGTGAAGGTGGAGAGCAAGGGCCGGCAGAACCGCCGGGTCCGGATCAGGATCGCGGACTGAGCGGCGGTTCCACCGGCCCGGCGCCGATCAGTCGATGACCTTGGCCCGCTTGCAGGCGTTCTTGTACTTGGCGGCGCACAGCTTGTTCACGTCGACGAAGCCTTCGTCGACGACCGACTTCACGTTCTTGATCGTGATCGCTTGCGGCTGCAGCTTCCGGAACGGGATGTAGAGGCCGGACTCGGGGTCCTTGAGCTTGTCGGTGAGGCCCGGCGTGACCCCGTTGAACAGGTTGATCGCTAGGTCGGCGGCGGCGTCCGCCTCCTCCTTCACGTCCTTGTACACGGTCATGCACTGGTCACCGGTCAGGATGTTCTGCAGGCCCTGGAGGGTGGCGTCCTGCCCGGTGACCGGAACCTTGCCGTTGAGGCCCTTCTCGCGGAGGACCTCGATGGCCGCGTTGCCGAGGCCGTCGTTGGCGGCGAGGACACCGCCGATCTCCGGGTACTGCTTGAGCATCAGGGCGAACATCTCGCGGCCCTCGTCGTTGTCCCAGTCCGGCACCCACTGGTCGGGGCCCTTGATGAGCTGGGCGGCATCGTACCTGGGGTTGAGGACGGCGTCGTAGCCGTTCTTGAAGAGGGTGGCGTTGTTGTCGGTGGGCGAGCCGTTGAGCTCGGCGACCACCGCGTTGGTCACCTTCTTCTGCTTCAGGCAGTTGACCAGCTCGGTGGCCTGGAGCCGGCCGACGGCCTCGTTGTCGAAGCTCACGTAGTAGTCGGCGGAGCCGTTCAGGGTGAGCCGGTCGTAGTCGATCACCGGGACGCCGCGGGAGTGGGCGTTGTCGATGACCGCCTTGCCGCTGACGGCGTCCAGGGTGGCGATGACCAGAACCTTGAAGCCCTTGTCGAGCATGGTTTCGGCGAGGCGCTTGAACTCTTCCTTGTCGCCCTCGGCGTTGACGATCGAGTAGTTCTTGATGCCGCCCCTTTCGAAGGCCGCCTCCAGGTACCGGGGGTCGTCGTCCTTCCACCGCTGTGAGCTCTTGGTGTCGGGCAGGATCACACCGATGCCGCCCTCGCCGGTCACCTGCTCGCTGCCGCCGTTGGTGGTGGTCGGGGCGCCACCCCCCGTTGACGACCCACTGTCACCGCCATCATCACACGCCGTGAGCGTGGCCGTCGTCAGCAGGCCGGCGGCGACCAGGGCGAGCAAAGACTTGCGCATGGCTATAGGTGTCCTCTCAGGGGTACCCGAGTGTGGTGAGCACTGAACGGTCCGCCAAGTATCGGTCAGAACGCACCGTGATGATCGTCGGGTGGGGGCCGGAGAACAAGATTATTCATTTCTGTACGCCCACTGCCAACAATCACTGTGTGTGATTGCTTCATCCTTTGTCTGCACCGGCCGTTAGGCCCTCGGTGAGTAGCCGTTCGGCCGCGAAGAAGATGATGACAATGGGCAGGGTGAGAACGACGGAACCGGCCATCAGGACGGTTTTGCTCACCTCGATGCCGCCGGAGAGCTGCGCGAGGCCCAGCGAGACGGTCCAATCGGCTCGATCTTCCACCAGGAAGAGCAGGGCGAACAGGAATTCGTTCCACGCGATCATGAACACGTAGAGCGCGTTCGCCATCACCGCCGGGGCGGCCAGCGGAAGGATGATCTTACGGAGGGTCTGCAGGCGGCTGTAGCCGTCGACGGCGGCCGCCTCCTCCAGGCTCTCCGGGATGGTGGAGAGGTAGTTGCGCAGCATGTAGATCGACACCGGCACGGTCTGTGCGATGTACACCAGCGTCAGACCGCCCAGGGAGCCGCGCAGCCCGAGACGGGTGAACAGCACGAACAGTGGGATCGCCAGCAGGATCGACGGGAACAGGTAGACCGACAGGAACAGGAAGTGGACCTGGCGGCGGCCGGTGAAACGGAGCCGGCTCACCGCGTACGCCCCGGGGATCGACACCAGCAGGGTGAGCGCGGTGGCCGCCACCGACACGATCGCCGAGTTCGCCAGGAACCGCAGGAAGCCCTGCCCGCCGGAGTCGGCCGAGGTGAGCACCTCGCGGTAGGTGCGCAGGGTCCACTCCGACGGCGCGATCCACAGCTGTCCCGGGTTCTGCAGCAGGTCCTCGATCGGGCGGATGGACAGCATCAGCATGTACAGGAACGGGAACAGCGTGATCAGGGCGATCCCGGCGATCACGATCGGCCGCAACACCCGCAGTATCGAAGTCTCGACGACGGCCCGGTCCATCAGTGCTCCTTGGGCGCGAGAAAGCGCAGGTAGACGATGAGCAGCACGACCAGGCCGGCGGCCAGCACCAGGGCCTGCGCGGCGGCGGCGCCGACGTCGAAGCGGGCGGTGAGGAACTCGTACACCCGGACGCTGACCACCTCGGTGCCGGCGCCACCACCGGTCAGCAGGTAGACGTCGTCGAACTTGTTGAACGTCATGATGAACCGCAGCACGCTGAGCAGGGCGATCACCGCCGCCAACTGGGGCAGCAGGATGTGCCGGAAGACCTGGGTGGGCGCCGCGCCGTCGACCCGGGCCGCTTCCTCCAGCTCGTTCGGCACCGCCTGGAGCCGGGCCAGCAGGAACAGGAACGCGAACGGGAAGTACCGCCACGTCTCGAAGGCGATCACGGTGAGCAGCGCCATCGGTACCTCGACGTCCCAGCCGAGCAGGTTCAGGGCGTACTCCCGCTGGCTCAGGAACGCGATCGGCCGGTCCCAGCCGAGGAACCGGACACCCCAGTCGTTGGCGAGGCCGAACTGCGGGCTGAGCAGGACGTTCCAGACGAAGGCGACGGCCACCACGGGGGCGACGTACGGCAGCAGCACCGACCCCCGCACCAGGGTGCGCCCCGGGAACCGGCTGCGCAGGGCGAGCGCCGCGACAAGGCCGAGCACGATCGACCCGAAGGTGGAACCGACCGTGTAGACGACGGTGGTCCACAGCGACGACCAGAATCCCGGCGAGGTCAGCACCGTCTCCAGGTTGGCGGTCGTGTAATGGCCGAAGACGCCGGCCCGGCGCAGGTTGATCAGCCGGATCCGCTGGAACGCCAGCATGATCGTCCAGAGGATCGGCAGCACCACGACGACCAGGACGACGACCAGCGTGGGCGACAGGTAGGCGAGCCCGGCGCGGTTCTCCCGCTGCCGGGCCGTCAGCTGCCTTCTCACTCCAGGGACTTCTGGATCGTCTTGACGTCCTCGGCGGCCCGTTCGGCGGCGCCCGCGGCGTCGAGTTCCCCGCCGGCCATGCCGTTGATCGCCTTCGGCACCGGCAGTTCACCCAGGGTGGCGCCGACCAGGGCGCCCTGCTTCTGCGGGAACCCCCAGCGCTGGAACGTGTCCGGGCTCTTGAGCAGCGCGTCGAGGACCTCGGCCGGGTAGATCTCGGCCAGCGGCTTCTTGCTGTCCACGCCGGCGGGCAGTTTGTTCCAGTCGGCGGCGCCCTTGCGCACCGGGATCTTGCCCTCCGGGGCGATGGCCAGCCAGTCGGCGTAGCCCTCGTTCATCATGTACGCCACGAACCGTTGCGCGGCGTCCCCGCGCGGACTGTCCTTGGTGATCGTCCAGCTGGTGATCTCCCCGAACTGGGCGGGCTGCCCGCCCGGCCCGGCGATCGCGGTGACCACCCCGGTGTTCTTGGCCAGCCAGGTGGGGTCGCTCTTGCACTGGGCGCACGTGGGCAGAGCGTCGTTGCGCAGCCCGGCCAGCTCGTCGAGCAGGAACGACGACCAGACGACCATGGACGCCTTGCCGGAGAAGTAGGTGGCCCGGGTGGTGTCGACGTCCTGCGCACCCGGCACCGACCAGTTCTTGATCAGCTCGTCGTAGAGCTGGAAGGTGGCCAGGCACTCCGGCGACTCCAGCTGCACCGCCTTCGCCTCGTCGACCAGCTGGCAGTTGTTGCCGAGCGCCAGGTTCTCGAAGGTCTGCTGGGTGAAGGCGTCGTTGCCGACGGTGGCCAGGGTGATCCCGGCGACGTCCTTGGTGTTCAGTTTCCGGGCGGCGGCGCGGATCGCGTCGTAGGTCTCCGGCTTGGCCAGCCCGGCCGCGTCGAACAGGTCCTTGCGGTAGAACAGCAGCTGCGCCCACCCGTCCGACGGCACCGACAGCTGGGCGCCGTCCTGGCTGGTCAACTCCAGGGCGCGGGGCGAGAAGCCGCTCGCGCCGAGCTGGTCGACGACCGCCTTGGCCGCCTCGGTGTCGACCAGCTCGTTGGTGTGCATCTGCGCGACCGCGGCCAGCGGCAGCGCGCCCACCACGTCGGGCAGCGTGCCGGCCGCCGCGGCGTTGGTGATCAGGCTGCTGAACTGGTTCTCGTCGGTGGCCACCAGTTTCACCTTGATCCCGGTGGCCGCCGTGAACCCGTCGACGATCTTCTGTGTGGCCTGCATCCGGTCGGTGAGGTTCTCCAGGCTCCAGACGGTGAGCGTGCCATCCGTCTCGCCGCCGTCGTCACCACCGCAGGCGGTCAGCGCCGCCATGAGTGTCAGGGCCGCAGCCGCGGCCGTCCACCGTGACCTCGTCGTCATGATGCGACGGTAAGTCCGGTGGGACGGTCACGCATTTCGGCGGCGCAAACCCAACAGACAAACCCACGACAGTACGCCGGGAACCGCGGACGTCCGGTGGACGGACTGTCACCAGCTGACGGCGATGTACTTCGATTCGAGGTACTCGAGCAGCCCCTCGTGGCCGCCCTCCCGGCCGATGCCGCTCTGTTTCACCCCGCCGAACGGCGCCGCCGGGTCGCTGACCATGCCACGGTTCAGCCCGACCATGCCCGCCTCGATCCGCTCGCCGACCCGCAGGCCACGGCCCAGATCCCGGGTGTAGACGTAGGCGACCAGCCCGTACTCGGTGTCGTTGGCCAGCCGCACCGCCTCGTCCTCGCCGGTGAACGTCACGATCGGCGCGACCGGCCCGAAGATCTCCTCCCGCAGGATCGGCGCGTCCGCCGCCACCCCGGTGAGCACCGTCGGCGGGTAGTAGAAGCCCGGCCCGTCCGGCCGTGTGCCGCCGGTGACCGCCGACGCCCCACCGTCCAGGGCGCCCCTGACCAGACTGTCCACCTTCGCCACGGTGTCCTCGTTGACCAGTGGGCCGACCTGCGTCTTCTCGTCCGTGCCGGGGCCCACCACCAGCGCCGACATGCGCTGCGCCAGCCGCCGGGCGAACTCGTCGGCCACCGGCGCCTCGACGAAGAACCGGTTCGCCGCGGTGCACGCCTCACCGCCGTTGCGCATCTTCGCGATCATCGCGCCCTCGATCGCGGCGTCCAGGTCGGCGTCGGCGAACACCACGAACGGGGCGTTGCCGCCGAGCTCCATCGACGTGTTCACCACGTTCTCCGCGGCCTGGGCCAGCAGGATCCGGCCCACCTCGGTGGAGCCGGTGAACGACAGCTTGCGCACCCGGGCGTCGCGCAGCATGGCCGACACCACCTTGCCCGAGCCGCGCGACGGCAGCACGTTGACCACGCCCTCCGGCACGCCGGCCTCGGCCAGGATCGCGGCCATCGCCAGCGCGGTGAGCGGGGTGTCGCTGGCCGGTTTCAGGATCACCGTGCAGCCGGCCGCCAGCGACGGGCCGATCTTGCGGGTGGCCATCGCGGCCGGGAAGTTCCACGGCGTCACCAGCACGCACACGCCGACCGGCTGGCGAACCACCAGGATCCGGTTGGCCCCCGACGGCGCGGTGGCGATCGCGCCGTCGCCGCGCACCGCCTCCTCGGCGTACCAGCGGAAGAACTCGGCCGCGTACGTCACCTCGCCCTTCGCGTCGGTGAGCGCCTTGCCGCTCTCCAGGCTGATCAGTCTCGCCAGGTCGGCGGCCCGTTCGGTCATCAGCTCGAACGCCTTGCGGAGCACCTCCGACCGTACCCTCGGCGCGGTCGCGGCCCAGGCCGGGCCCGCCGCGGCGGCCGCCTCCACCGCGGCGATCGCGTCGGCCTCCCCGCCGTCGGCGACCGAGGCGATGACGTCGCCGGTCGCCGGGTCGAGCACGTCGAAACGGCTGCCCGAGGAGGCGGGCGCCCACTTTCCGGCGATGAACAGATCGGTCTCCAATGCGGCTCCTTCACACTCACTGCCCGGTTACGCCCCCAGCATTCACCGGATCCGGCCGCCCTGCCATGGCTCGCGCGTGTCCGGGCGCCACGAGATGGCCGCGGCACGGTTCGCGGACGACGCCGCTGGGCACACTGGAGGCATGGCTACCATCACGCAGCGCATCCAAGCCTTCCTCCACAGCCCGCGCGGCCGGCAGATCGTCGACAAAGGCCGCCGGGAAATGGCCAAGCCGGAGAACCAGCAGCGCCTCCGCGGCCTGATCGCCCGCTTTCAGAATCGCGGCCACCGCCGCTGATGTGGTGGCGGGACGGGGTCGTTCGCCGACGCCACCGGAGACGGCGTCGGTGATCTCGCGGCCCGCTCACCCCGGAGGGCCTGCTGCCACCGGACACCGCCGCCCGGATCGCCCCGGCGATAGGGTGATCCGGTGGCGGTCCTCATCGATATCACGGCCTTTCTCGAATCCCTTCCCGCCGACGTGGCCGAGGCCGCCGATCGGCTGCTCGACGACGGCGCGGTCGGTGACGTGGAGTCCGTCGGCGGCGGCGCCCGGGCCCTGGTGGCCGACGGCGCGACGACCTACCAGCCGTGGGTGGGCGTGGTCGACCGCGAGATCACCGGCGACTGCGACTGCGGCGGCCCGGCCGGCCTGTGCTCCCACGCCGTCGCCGTCGCCGTGGTCGCCCTCGACGCGCAGGTCAGGTTCGCGGCCGAGGGCGATCCGCACGGCGCCGGGCAGAGCGACCCGGACCGGGCCCGGCTCCGGCGCGCGGTGGCCGCCCTGGGTCCCCGGCAACTGCACGAACTGGTCGTCGACCAGGCGCTCCGGGATCGGCGGTTCGCCGCCCTGCTGCTGGGCCGCGCGGGCCTGCTCGACACGGCCGGCGAGTCGGCGGTGGCCGCGTTCAAGACGGCCGTCCGGGCGGCGTCGAACGTGACCGTCGGCAACCGGTGGGAGATCGTCGACGTGGAGAACGCCGGGCGCGATCTGGCCACCGAGGCGGAGATCCTGCTCGCCCACCCGGCCGAGCTCGGGATGCTCGACCTGATCGAGGAGGCCGTCGAGGTCTGGGACGGGCTGGTCCCCGTCCTCGACGACGCGTGGGAGGTTCGGCGTAGCGATCCGGAGGAGATCAGCGAGGTGCTGCTCGAGGCGCACCGCGACCTCTGCGACCGTCTCGATCTCGACCCGGGTGAGGTCACCGACCGTCTCGCCCGGTTGAGCGACGCCTGCTCCGACGTGGAGATCCCCGGCGAGTGGTGACGTACGGCATGTCCGATTCGGGATCAGCGGCCGACCCACCCCGGCCACAGGGCTGAGGCCGGACGGTCCAACGGCACGGCAGGCTGTACGCCGTGGAGAACGAACTGCGTGACGGGGCGACCCGGCGCCGGGTGCTGAGCCTGCTGACGATGGCCGTGCCGGCCGTGGCCTTGTCCGGCGGGATCGTGACGCCGGCCGAGGCGGCGGCCCCCCGCGGCGGCGCGGTCCCCTACCGGCGGGGAAAGGCGCTGCTCGGCTCGTACCTGTCGCTGCGCGGCCGGACCCTCACCGAAAGCCTCGCGCTGCGCCGCCGGCAACTCGGGCGGGAGCAGCGGATCCTGCACCGGTACTACCCCTGGTCCGGGTACGCGCCGGTCAGCGAACCGGAGGTGCCGGCCGGCGCGGTGCTCATGGTGTCCTGGGACGGCACCACCCACAAACGGATCACCAGCGGCAAGTCGGACCGCGACATCGCCCTGATGGCGACCCGGCTGGCCGGCATGAAACGGCCGATCATGCTGCGCTGGGCCTGGGAGATGAACGGCAACTGGTTCCCGTGGGACGGCGCCCACAACGGCAGGAAACCGTCCGGGTACATCAAGTCGTGGCGGCGCATCCACCGGATCTTCCGCCAGGAGGGCGCCACCAACGTGGCGTGGGTGTGGGCGCCCAACTGGAACTCCGGGCCGAACGTCTCCTGGAACCGATTCCAGAACTACTATCCGGGCGACGACTACGTCGACTGGGTGGGCGTCTCCGGCTACAACTTCTCCCGCGAGTCGCCGCGGACACTGTTCAGCCCGATCGTCGCCGCCTACGGCAAACGCAAACCGATCGTGCTGGCCGAGACCGCCGCCATCGGGCACGGCCGCAACACCAAGGCGCCGTGGATCCGCAAACTCTCCGCGTACGTGGAGGACACCCCGTCGATCGGTGCGGTCGTCTGGTTCGACACCGACAAGCAGAAGGGCACGTCCCGCAACTTCCGCCCGGACAGCGACGCCGAGGCCCTGGCCGCCTACCGCAAGATGGTCCGCAAGACCCGCTTCTCCGGCTGAGCCCTCAACGCGGCGGGGCGGGGGTGTCCGGAGCAGCCGACTCGATCAGCGCCGCGGCGACGGCGGCGAGGCCGGGTGGTTCCACCCGGCCGGGCAGCTTGTCCAGGTCGGCGGGCCGGACCCACTCGTGTCCCCGCAGTTCGCTCCGCTCGTACGCCAGCAGGTTGTCCTTGACGACGGACGGCCGTGACGTGCCGAAGAACGCCGGGAAGAACTGCTCGGGGCCGACGAAGTGCCTCCCCTTCCACCAGGTGTCGCGCGGCACGTCGACACTGTGGTCGCGGATCGCGGCCGGGTCGAGCCCGGTCTCCTCGGCGAGTTCGCGCCGCGCCGCCCGCAACGGCGTCTCACCGGGGTCGATGCCGCCGCCGGGCGGTTCCCACAGCCGTTCGCCGGTGACCGGATCCTCCCAGTTCAGCAGCAGAATTCTGCCGTCGGCGTCGTAACAGATCACTCTTACCGCCGGGCGGTGAACGGATCCCATGTCCGCAGCCTAAGCTGCCTGGAGTGGCTAAGTACTTCGACGTGCACCCGGACAATCCGCAATCGCGCAGCATCCACCAGATCGTCGACCTGATCCGCTCGGACGGGCTGATCGCCTACCCGACGGACTCGTGTTTCGCCCTGGGCTGCCGGATGGGCAGCAAGGACGCGCTGGACCGGATCCGGGCGATCCGTCATCTCGACGACCGGCACCATTTCACGCTCCTGTGTCATGACTTCGCCCAGCTGGGCCACTTCGTGACGATCAACAACGCGCTGTTCCGGGCGGTGAAGGCGTCGACGCCGGGTCCGTACACGTTCATCCTGCCGGCGACGCGCGAGGTGCCGCGGCGGCTCCTGCATCCCAGGAAGAAGACCGTGGGGGTACGCATCACCAGCCACGTGACGGCGCAGGCGATCCTGGCCGAACTGGGCGAGCCGCTGGTCTCCAGCACGCTGCTGCTGCCCGGCGAGACCGAACCGATGACGCAGGGCTGGGAGATCAAGGAGGAGCTGGATCACGCGCTCGACGCGGTGGTCGACTCCGGGGACTGCGGCACCGAGCCGACCACCGTGATCGACCTGTCCGAGGGTGTCCCGGAGATTCTGCGGGTCGGCGCCGGCGATCCGGGCCGGTTCACGAGCGAAGTTTGATCCGCAGCCCGGCCGCGCCCGGGTGGTCGAGCTTCTCCAGCAGGGCCAGGGCCTCCAGCCACTGTGCGGCGGCGGCCTCGGTGTCGCCGACCCCGGCGTACGCGTCACCCAGGTGTTCGCGGATCTCCGCCTCGTTGAGCAGGTCACCGGCCGTGCGGTAGAGGTCCAGCGCCGTCCGGTAGGCGGCCACCGCCCGGTCGTGGTCGCCGAGGTGGTGGTGCGCCCAGCCGATGCTGTCCCAGGCGGCCGCCTCGCCGTACCGGTCGCCCAGTTCCCGCTGCAGCGTCAGCGCCGCCCGGCAGTGCCGCAGGGTGAGGTCGTGATGGCCGAGCCGCCCCAGGTACCAGCCGAGCGCGTTGAGTGCCCGCGCCTCGCCGACCCGGTGCCCGGCCGCCCGGTACAGGTCCAGCGCCTGGTTGGTCAGCCGCAGGCAGTCGGCGTCGCGGTCCTGCTGCTCGCGCATCCAGCTGATGCTGAACAGCGTGTGCGCCCGCCCGACCGGGTCGCCGGCCCGCTCGTACAGCCGGTCCGCCTCGGCGTAGTGCGGCTCGGCCTCGTCGTAGCGGCCCAACTGCACGTAGCCGCGGGCCAGGACCCGCTGGGCGAGCGCCTCGGCGCGGACCTCACCGCGCCGGCGCGCGGCCGCCACGGCGATCCTCTCCGCGGTGATCCAGTCGTCCCAGTGGCCCTGCCGGTCCAGGAAGTCGATCACCACCCAGGGCAGTTGCCAGCCGTAGTCGTCCAGGTCGGCGGCGGCGCGGATGGCGGCCATCAGTCCCGCGTGCTCGGCCGCGAACCAGGCCAGCGCCGCCGCCTCGCCGTCGATCGGCTCGGGCCGCACGTCCGCCTCCGGCGCGGCGAGACGCAGCGGCTCCCGCTGCGAGTCCAGGGCCAGCGCGGCCGCGTGGCCGGTGTGCAGGTGGTGGTCCAGCAGGCGGCGCAGCGCCGGGCCGCGTTCCTCCGGGCCGATCAGATCGGAGGCGTACGCGCGAAGCAGGTCGTGCATGACGTACCGGCCGGGCTGGTGCTCGCTGACGAGGCTGGCCTCGGCCAGCTCGCCGAGCGCCGCGGCGATGTCCGCCCCACCCTCCTGGCCGGAGTCCTGGTGACCCGCGCCCTCGTGACCGGCGCCGTCGTGACCCGCGCTCCCGTGACCCGCGCCGTCGTGAC
>NZ_JBFAMR010000040.1:3082-43002 GCF_040656595.1 Actinoplanes sp. NPDC049802 | reverse complement strand
GACCGGCGCTCCCATGACCCGCGCCGTCGTGACCCGCGCCGTCGTGACCGGCGCTCCCATGACCCGCGCCGTCGTGACCCGCACCGTCGTGACCGGCGCTCCCATGACCCGCGCCGTCGTGACCCGCACCGTCGTGACCGGCCAGGGATCGCGCCGCGGCCGCGGAGATGTCCGGGCCGGGGTTGGCGCCGAGCAGCCGGAACAGTCGGGCGGCGGCCGGGCTGAGCGCCCGGTACGACCAGGAGAACACGGTCCGCGTGTCGGTCTCGTCGTCACCGGCGGAGCCGAGTCCGTCCAGCCGGGAGGCGGCGATCTCGGCGGCGAGCTCGCCGAGCGGCTGCCCGGCCCGCATGGCGGCCCGGGCGGCCACCGTGACCAGGGCGAGCGGCAGCCCGGCGGTGGCCGTGACCAGGGCGGCCACCGTGCACGGCTCGGCGGCGAGGCGGCCCGCCCCGAGCCGGCCGGCGAGCAGTTCACCGGCCGGTCCGGGATCGAGGGCGTCCAGCGGCACGGGTATGGCGCCGTGTGAGGCGACCAGCCCGGTCAGCCGGTCCCGGCTGGTGACCAGGACGACGCAGTCGCCGGCGCCGGGCAGCAGCGGGCGCACGTGACCGGCGTCGCGGGCGTTGTCGAGCACCAGCAGGATCCGGCGGCCGGCCAGGATGCTGCGCAGCAGCCCGGTCCGGGCGTCGAGCCCGGCCGGGACGGGCCGGTCCGGGGCGAGCGCCACGAGCAGGTTGCGGGCCGCCTCCTCGGGGCTCATCACGCCGCCGCGGTCGAAGCCGCGCAGGTTGAGGTAGAGCTGGCCGTCCGGGAAGCGGTGCCGGGCGCGGTGACCCCAGTGCACGGCGAGCGCGGATTTGCCGACGCCGGGCGGGCCGGTGACCGCCGCGACGCGCGGCCGCCGGCCGCGCCCGGCGCCGTCGTCCGCGGGCCCCGGCCCGTCTGCGCCGGGCACGTTTCGTGGGCCGTCGGACAGGGCGCGGTCGAGTTCGCCGAGTTCGCCGCGGCGGCCGGTGAAGGCGATGGCGTCGGCGGGCAGTTGGGCCGGGGTGCCGGGGCGCGGCCGCGTGGTGGCCGGGGCGCCGGGCCGCGGCCGGATGGTGGCCGGGGTCGCCGGGGTGGCCGGCACGACCGTCTCGCCGCGCAGGATGCGGGTGTGCAGGCCGGTGAGCTCGGGTCCGGGTTCGGTGCCGAGTTCCTCGGCGATGGCGTCGCGGGCCCGGGCGAACGCCTCCAGCGCCTGCGCCGGACGTCCGGCCGCGGTCAGCGCCTCCATCAGCACCGCGGCCAGGCTCTCCACGGTGGGGTGTTCGGCGGCGTGCGGGCCGAGGCGTTCGGCGACCTCCTCGGCCCGGCCCAGGCGCAGCCCGCAGCGGCCGGTCCGGGCGATCATGTCGAGGCGTTCCCGGGCCAGGGCGTAGCGGACCCGGGCGGCCCAGGCGCCGGGCACCCCGGCGAGGGCTTCGGGACCCCAGTCGTCGAGGGCGGTGAGCATCAGCCGGGCGGCCTGCCCGTGGTCACCGGCCTCCTCGGCGGCCCGGGCCTCGAACACCCGACGGCGGGCGACGTGCAGGTCGACCTCACCGGGTTCGCACTCGATCAGGTAGCCGCCGGCGGTGTAACGGATCGCGCCGGCGCCGGGGACCTGGTCGAGGACGCGGCGCAGTCGGGTGGCGTACGGCGCCAGCGGGGTGACCGAGCGCGGCGGGGTGTCGCCCCAGATCCGGTCGACGAGGGTGCCGGCCGGAACCACCTGGCGCGGGGTCATCAGCAGGGAGGCGAGCAGGCAGCGCTGTTTGCCGGGTCCGAGGTCGACGGGTTCCGCGCCGGGTGCGGCTCTCTCGTCGTGCAGCCGCATCGGCCCCAGCAACCGCCAGCGCATTCCGTTGTTCCCCCGTGAAGCTCCCCCGCCCGTACCGTGAACGATTGCCGAAGTGCAAGGATTTTGCAAACGTGCCTCGGCACCATGGTCCAGCGTCCACGAGGATCACGGGGGGTCGTGGGCGCTGGACCGTCCGTGGGGGGCGACGCCGGGGGCGGCCGCCGGGTTCTGTCGCGTGGATCGCGTGGGAGCGAGGCGGGGTTCAGGCGTCGAACACCGCCTGGGCCACGCCGCCGCCTCGCATGATCCGCGCGACAGAGCCCGGTGGAGCCGCCCCCGGTCCCCGGTCAGCCGGCGAAGAGGTTCAGCGGCACGGCCGTGCCCAGCGCGGCGGTGCCCTCGTCGTTGGGGTGCAGCCCGTCCCCGCAGTCGTAGCGGGGGTTCAGGCGCCGCGGGTTCCGCGGGTCGCGCATCACCGCGTCGAAATCGATCACCGCGTCGTACTCTCCGCCGCCCCGGATCCACGCGTTGAGCTGGTCGCGGGTCCGCCGGTTGGCCGGGGTGTCGTAGCGTCTCGACGAGCCGCCGAACGGCAGCAGGGTGCCGCCGATCACCCGCAGCCCGGCGGCCCGGGACCGGGCGATCAGCTCCCGGTGTCCGGCGATCATCTCGGCCGCGCCGCGCGCCGGCGGGTTGGCCAGGTCGTTCACGCCGATCAGGGTGATCACGTATCCCACACCCGGGTGGGTGAGCACGTCCCGGTCGAAGCGCCGGACGGCGGCCGCGCCGATGGAGGCCTTCTCGTCCGCGCTGCCGGTCGGGTCCTCGTAGCCGAACAGCAGCCGGTTGCCGCTGAGCCCGACGTTGAGCACACCGCGGGACAGCCCTTCGGCGCGCAGCCGGGCGGCCAACAGGTCGGGCCAGCGGTGGTTGGCGTTGCCGGTGGTCCTGACGCCGGTGGTGATCGAGTCGCCGAGAGCGACGATCGCCGAGGTGTTCCGGACCGCGCGGATGCTGACGCCGGTCAGCCACAGGTACCGGGTGATGGTCCGGCCGGGGCCCGGGTCGGACCGTCCGGTGGCGTCGCCGGCGACGACCAGATGCTGCTGCATCGCGCGGGGGCTGACGGTGCCGGTCCGGGTGCGTTCCGGCAGGTAGAGGCTGATCACCAGGTCGGCGCCGGCCGTCACGACCAGGTCGGCGGGGTCGCTGACCAGTGCCTGCCCGGGCGCGAGGACGGTGGCCGTCGCGCCGTTGAAGGTGAGCGGCCGGTCGCTGCCGGGGATCGTGGCGGTGGAGGCCCCGCTGCCGGCGCGCACCCCGATCCGGGCGGCGCCGACGCGTACCGGCTCGGCGCCGTACTCGTTGGACAGGGTGACCTGCGGGAGATCGCCGCCCACGCTGACGTGGACGACCTGCCTCACCGTCTGGTCGCCGAGGGTTTGTATCTTGTCCGCCGGGACAGCGGTGGGCGCCGCCGCCCACGTGCCCACCCGTGGGGGCTCCCGGTTTGGGCCGGCCCCCTGCCCGGCGGCGCCGGGCGTGGCCACCACGAGGGCCGCGCCGCCGCCGGCGAGCAACAGGCCGCGGCGCGTGAGCGCGCGTCCGGCCGTGAGCCGGCCGGCTGGACCGGGTGGGTCTTCCTCACCCGATCGACCTAAAAGAGAGCTTTTCTTCGTTATGCGGGTAACGTACGGAAATCGTCGGTGACCCGTCAAGCTGCCTCCGGAGGTACGGCGCCCCCGGCGGCGCGACCTGCGTCACACTGCCGGGGGAACCGTCACCGGGGCGTCAGCCCGTGGTGCAGGTCAGGTTCTGGACCTGCGGCGCGGCTGTGCCGGTGGCCAGGAACCCGAAGGTGACGTGGCCGTTCGCCGGGACGCTCGCGTTCCAGCTCTCGTTGGTCACCGACACCAGGGATCCACTGGTGGTGGACTTGCCGCTCCACACCTGGGCGATCTTCTGATCGCCGGGGAACGTCCAGGAGACGTTCCAGCCGTTCACCGCCGCCGTGCCGGCGTGCACCATGATCTCGCCCTGGAAGCCTCCGCTCCACGCCGAGACGACGCTGTACATGCCGGAGCAGGCGCTCGTTCCGCCGCCCGGGTTGCTGGTGCTGGGCGACGGGCTCACCGAGGTGCTCGGGGACGGGCTGGCCGGGATGCTCGGTGACGGGCTGGTGGTGCCCCCGCCGCCGATTCCGGTGACCTCGCCGTTGCCGCCGTCGAAGACCACGTCCGAGCAGCCGTAGAAGGTCTCCTGGCTGTCCGAACGGGACCACACCGAGTAGACGACGTGCTGACCGGTCTTGCCGGCCGGCAGGGTCCCGTTCCAGTAGTAGTGGCCGTCGTCGGTGCCCGGGCCGCCGTTCGACGCCGGGTTGGTCACCCGGTCGAACGGGGTGGGCTCGAGGTCGTCCCAGCCGAGCGGCTGACTCGGGTCGTACCCGTCCTTGGTGATGTAGAGCGAGAACGTACCCGGGTGCTTGGCCCAGTTGTTGTACTTGAACTGGACGTTCGCGCCGGAGGTGAGGTGGGTCAGCGGCCAGTCGGTACGGGCCAGGTTGAACCCGCTGAAGTTGTACGGCCCACCGGTCCCGCCGCTGCACAGCTGCCCGTCCGGGATGAACCCGGTGGTCCGGCCGGCCCCGTCGGAGCGGAGCACCGCGAACCAGTTGTACAGCGAGTTGGTGCCGCTCTGGGCGACCGCCGCGGCGCAGGCCGCGTTCTTGGGCTCGATCGCGCCGGTGTTCGGGTTGCGGCCGTCCTGGTAGCACAGCCAGGTGCGGCTGCCGGGCATCTGGATCGCCCCGTGTGCCTGGGCCGGGCCGCTGGGCAGGGCCAGGATCCCGGCCGCGGCCGCGAACAGGGCCACCGCGGCGAATCTGAACAGTCTCATCGTCACCCCTGGGGGAAGAGCCGGGCGTAGTCGGCGTAGCCGGTGGCGACGTCGACCTGGGCCCAGAACCGGTGGTAGTTGAACGTCGGGGCGGGACCGCCCTTGAGGTAGGCGTCGACCTTCGGGAAGTCCGGGTCACTGCGGTAGAAGGAGCGGATGTCCAGGAACGAGACGCCCGGCTTGATGACGTCGCCGTTGGGCATCTCGCCGGTCCAGCCCGGCGGGATGTAGATGCCCTGGCCGGTGGTGGCGTCGTAGACGTCGTCCATCCGGTTGTAGTCGGCCCGGGTCTCGGTCACCGACACGCCCTTGTCGTCCTTGTACGCCCAGATCGCGTCGAGCAGCCCCTTGGCCGCCGTCTTGGCCTGCGTGTTGCCGGACTTGGCCGCGTAGTAGGTGAGCACCTTGGCGAACGAGCCGGCCACACCCAGGTCCTGGCCGTGGCTGGTGACCTCGACGTGCAGGTTGGTGTTCGCCGCCGGGCTGGACGGGTTCCAGGTGGCCGGCGCGCCCGACCAGGCCAGGTCGGACGGGATCGAGAAGGTGCCGGCCCCGATCGTGGTGTTGGCCAGCGCCCACGGCACCCACTTGTCGAGGATGGCCTTGGCCTTGGCGTTGCCGGTCACGTAGTACAGCTCGGCGAGCCGCTCCAGCGACCAGGTCTGCATGCCGAACCAGCGGTTGGACGGCGGGTCGGCGTAGACCGGCGCCTCGACGTACGCCAGACCGTAGAACGTCGGGACGTTCGCGGGCCGGGCCGAGTAGTTGCCGTTCCAGCTGTTGGTCGCGCCGCCGGCGATGGCGCCCTCGGACGACTGCAGCCACTGGTAGAACTCCAGCTGCCGGTCGAGGCTGGCCTGCCAGTCCGCCTTCGCGGTCGGCGACTTCGGGTTGAAGGCGCTGACGTTGGACAGGATGTACGCGGCCATCGGGTTCTGGTAGCCGAAGTGGCTGGTGCTGGAGCCGATGCGCCACGCCCAGCCGGCGTTGGTGTCGTACGCCCCGCCCCACGCGTAGTACCAGGACATCAGGTTGCTGGAGGCGTTCTTGCCGGTGCCCGCGGCACACGAGGTGGAGGCGCAGCCGGGCTGCTTGAAGTACTTGTCGTAGAACGAGTACCGCAGGTAGTCACCCATCTTGGCGGCGTTCGCGACGGCCGTCGAGATCTGCGACTGCTTGCCCTGCTCGGTGGCCCACTGCAGGGCCCAGTAGGCGACCTGCACGACGCGGGCGTCGGCGTCCGGCGCGTTGGTGTACTTCCACTGCTTGGCGTAGGACGAGTCCTTGGTGAACAGGTCCAGGTAGCCGTTCGGGCCGCCGTGGGCGAACGTGTCGCAGGACGGCTGCGGCACGGTCTCGAACGTCGACTCCTGCGGACCGCGCTGGAACGTGTTGATGTACGCGACCCGGGTGGTGCCGTCACCGCAGCGGCCGAAGCCGTAGGTGTTGTCGACGTCCAGCAGCCAGTGCATGCCGTAGATGTCGTCGGTGCCGTACGCCGCTCTCAGTTCGGCGGCCAGCGGGTCGGTGCCGACCGAGACGCCGGTGTCGAGCTGGGACGGGTACTGCGACGGCGAGGGGTATTCGGCCGCGTACGTCGCCGGTTTGGCCGGGTTGTAGTTGGCGTTGGTCGGCTGGTCGGCGTGCGACGGGATGATGTACTTCTCCATCGTCGCCCAGGCGCTGTTGAACGGCGCCCAGTCGCCGGTGACCTGCCCGTGCTCGGCCTCCAGCCACAGCCAGTAGCTGAACGCCTCGCTGGTGGTCTCGTGGCCGTGGTCGGGCGCCTCGTCGATCAGCGTCTCCACCGAGTGGTAGGGCACGCCCTCCGGGCTGAAGTAGCCGTTCGCCGGGTTCTTCAGGTCGTTGTAGAGCTGCGTGAACCGGGCGTCGACCGAGCCTTCCTCGACCACCGTGACGCCGAGCTGCGCCGCCGTGTAGCCGGTGGAGGTGGCCGAGATGGTGGCGGTGGCGCCGATCGCCGCCGAGGCGGACGCGGCGACCGTGACGGCCTGGCCGGTGTTCCAGTTGGACGGGGTGAAGGTGAGCGTCGCCGGGGTGGCGGTCACCGCGGTGGACCCGGCGCTGCGGGCCACGGCCACCGTGACGTTCGCGGTCGGCGCCTTGCTCAGCGCGATCTTGAACGAGCCGCTCGCGCCGGGGTTGATCGCCAGCGAGGTGGCGTCGGCGACGATCGCCGGGGTGGTGGCCGCGTCGACGAAGACCGGCACGTCGGCGGTGTTGCTCTTGATGCCGGCGTTGTCGTAGGCGATCGCCTGGAGGTGGTAGGCGGCGCTCTGCGCCGGAACGCCGTCCCAGGTGTACGCGTACGGCGCGCTCGTGTCGGTGCCCAGCAGCAGGCCGTCGTGGTAGAACTCGACCTTGCTGATGGTCTGGCCCGCAGCCGCCGTGGCGGTGGCCGCGACCGGGATGGACGCGGGCGCCGTGTAGCGGGTGCCGGCGGCCGGGCTGCTGATCGCCACGGTCGGCGCGTTCGCCGTCTGGTTGCAGGCCGTGCCGTTGAGGGTGAACGCGGTGGGCACCGGGTTCGCCGAGCCGAAGGTGCCGTTGAAGCCGGTGCCCACGGTCGCGTTGGTGGCCAGCGAGCCGTTCCAGGCGGCGTTGCCGACGGTGACGTGCCGGCCGGTCTGGCTGTAGACGCCGCTCCAGCCCTGCACCGCCTTCTGGGCCGCGTCCGGGAAGTCGAACTCGAGCTTCCACGTGGACAGCGGGTCACCGGTGTTCTTGATCTGGATGTCGCCGGTGAAGCCGCCGGGCCACTGGCTCTGCACCTTGTAGACGACCGTGCAGCCGGCCGCGGCATAGGCCGGGGCGCCGGCCGCGAGGACCGCTCCGGCGCCGAGAACGGCGACGCCGGTGACGGCCAGCCTGCGTCGCAGGCGTTGTCTCAATGGACTCACGGGGGATGTTCCTCTCCGCCGGGTTTGCGGGCGGCGTCTGGGAAGCCGCCCGGGAGCCGGCCTACGGGGTGGTGGAACAGGTGATCGGGGACGGGACGGGATCGGTGGTGCCGGTGGTGCCGCCGGGGAGTCCGAACAGGGTGGACGCCCCGGACGCGAGGGGGCCGTGGTAGCCGGCGGTCACGGCCGTGACCGCGGCGCCGCCCCACCGGGGCCCGTTTCCGCCCTCGGCGGCGAAATAGACGTTCCGGTGGTTCCGCGGGTCGGCCGCGAGCCGTTCGCGGCCGGGCGTTCTGCCGCCGACCGTGAACGGCGGGGCGGTCCGCTGCCCGGCGTCTCTCTCACCGGTGCAGCGCGGGACGGTGCCGTTGCCGGGGTCCCGGCCGTTGTTTTGCCAGGTGCGGGGCTCGGTGAGGGCGGCCGGGGCTAAGTTCGGGCCGGGCGCGGCGGCGACCACGCCTCCGGGGGACCTTCGCATACGGAGCCCTTCCATAGACACATGTGAGTGGGAGCGCTCCCAGCAGCGTCGTTCGCCGTCATCTTCCTGTCAAGAGCCGGAAACTTTCGGCCGGTCTCCTCGCGCTCCGGGTTCGGCTCGCGGCGGAGCGGGAACACCAGGGGCATGAAGGCCACATTCAGTGACAAAAGTCAGGCGTAAAGGATGTGTATCATTCGGCCGGAACACGCAGGTCGGTGCCATCGGCGGCACCGGCCGGCCGGCTCCGACGAGAGGTCGGTAAGCCACGTCCCCGATACGTGGCGTGACCGCGGACCGGCATAGCGGCGGAGGAGATTGCATGAAGGTTTGCGTTGTCGGTACCGGCTATGTCGGCCTTACCACGGGCGTCAGCCTGGCGTTCCTCGGGCATGAGGTCACCTGTGTCGACCTGGATCAGGCCAAGGTCGACATGCTGCGCGGTGGCAAGTGCCCGATCTACGAACCCGGCATGGAGGACCTGCTCGCCGAAGCGGCACAGAACCTCACGTTCACGACGTCGTACGAGGAGGCCGTGCCCCACGCCGACGTGGTCTTCGTGGCGGTGCAGACGCCGTCGGCCGCGGACGGCAGCCCGGACCTGCGGTACCTTCGCGGCGCCGCGGAGAGCGTGGCGCACGCGCTGAACCACGACTTCACCGTGGTCGTCAACAAGTCCACCGTGCCGATCGGCAGTGGCAACTGGGTCGACGCCATCCTGCGTGACTCGTTCGCCACCCGTGAGGACCGGCCGGCGGGCGTCGAGTTCGCGGTCGCGTCGAACCCCGAGTTCCTGCGCGAGGGCAACGCCATCGCGGACACCCTCTACCCGGACCGGATCGTCATCGGCTCGGACAACCCGCGCAGCCTCGAGGTGCTGAACCGCCTCTACCGGCCGATCATCAACCAGACCTTCACGCCGCCGACCTTCCTGCCCCGCCCGGAGGACTCCAACGCGGTGCCGCTGGTCTCCACCGACCTGGCCTCCGCCGAGCTGATCAAGTACGCGGCGAACGCGTTCCTGGCCCTGAAGATCAGTTACGCGAACGAGATCGGCCAGCTCGCCGCCAAGGTCGGCGCGGACATCACCGAGGTCGCCCGCGGCATGGGCCTGGACCAGCGGATCGGTTCCCGGTTCCTGCAGCCCGGCGTGGGCTGGGGTGGCTCCTGCTTCGGCAAGGACACCAAGGCGCTGATCGCCACCGCGTCCGAGTACAACCTCGAGATGCCGATCGTGAAGGCGGCCCGCGAGGTCAACACCCGGCAGCGCGCCATCGCGGTCGAGCGGCTCCAGGACGAGCTGCGCATCCTGAAGGGCCGCAAGATCGGCCTGCTCGGGCTGGCGTTCAAGCCGAACACCGACGACCTGCGGGACGCCCCGGCACTGGACATCGCGAACTCGCTGCTGGCCCGCGGCGCCCGGGTGAAGCTGCACGACCCGGTGGCGGCCGAGCGGTTCCGCACCGAGCAGCCGGAGCTGGCGCCGTACCTGAGCGAGACGATCGACGGCCTGTTCGCCGACTGCGACGCGGTCGTGCTGGTCACCGAGTGGGCTCAGTACCTGGAGCTGGACTGGTCGAAGTTCGTCGGCCTGATGCGCAATCCGGTGGTGCTCGACGGCCGGCACGTCCTGGACCCCGAACGCATGCGGCGGATGGGTTACAAGTACCTCGCCGTCGCCCGCTAGACGAAGGCGTACGTCAGTACGCCGGTAACCGCCGTGACGCCTCCGGGCATCACGGCGGTTATCTTTTTGGGACTGTGGACCCGGGTCTGACCGGCCATAGCCACTTGACGCGGAAGCCGGTTACCCCGAACGCCAACAAAACCGACTCATCCAGCGGTATGGTCCGCTTAAATACGGAAAAGTCCTGACGGGAAAAGCCGACGAGAGATAGGCTCTTCCGCCAATCACCTTAACCGGTTAAGGTGCCGATGGGTCGCAGCGATATCGTTACCGACTCGATCGCGCTGAAATCATTGCGCAACTTGCTGGTTACCTCTTGACTGTTGGTCAAGAAGCGCTTCGGACGGCGGCGTCGTCAGACGCCGGAGGCGCTATATGACATAGGGAGCGGTATGTTCGTTCAACGTGGGAGTTCGCGGTCCCGAGTCGCACTCGCCGGCGCCCTCAGCGTGGGCCTGGTCTTCGGCCTCAGCGCCTGTGGCGACAGTGACGAATCCGAAAACGGCGCCAGCACCGGCGCGTCGGCGGCGGCCATCGACTGCTCGCCCTACGCGGCGTTCGGTGACCTGAAGGGCAAGACGGTCTCGATCTACACCGGCATCGTCACCCCCGAGGACACCCCGCACAAGGAGTCCTACAAGCCATTCGAGCAGTGCACCGGCGTCACGGTGAAGTACGAGGGCGACAAGGCCTTCGAGACGCAGATCCTGGTCCGCGCCGAGGCCGGCAACCCGCCGGACGTCGCGTTCGTGCCGCAGCCGGGTCTGCTGCAGAACCTGGTGAAGACCGGCAAGGCCGTCGAGGCTCCGGCCGAGACCGCCGCCAACGTCGACAAGTTCTTCGGCGCCGACTGGAAGGCGTACGGCACGGTCGACGGCAAGTTCTACGCCGCGCCGCTGGGCGCCAACGTGAAGTCCCTGGTGTGGTACTCGCCCAAGGAGTTCAAGGACAAGGGCTACGCGGAGCCCACCACCCTCGACGAGCTCAAGGCGCTGAGCGACAAGATCGTCGCGGACGGCGGCAAGCCGTGGTGTGCCGGCATCAGCTCCGGTGAGGCGACCGGCTGGCCGCTCACCGACTGGATGGAGGACTTCATGCTCCGCCTCTCCGGGGCGGAGACCTACGACAAGTGGGTCAAGCACGAGGTCCCCTTCAACGGCCCCGAGGCCACCGCCGCCCTGGACGAGGTGGGCGCTTACCTCAAGAACGACAAGTACGTGAACGGCGGCCTCGGCGACGTCAAGAGCATCGCCGGCACCACCTTCCAGGACGCGGGTCTGCCGATCCTCGAGGGCCAGTGCTCGCTGCACCGCCAGGCCAGCTTCTACGCGGCCAACTTCCCGGCCGGCACCAAGGTGGCCAAGGACGGCGACATCTACGCCTTCTACCTGCCGGGCAAGGACGCCACCACCAAGCCGGTCCTCGGCGGCGGTGAGTTCGTCCTGGCGTTCGCGGACCGTCCGGAGGTCAAGGCCTTCCAGACCTACCTGTCCAGCGACGTGTGGGCGAACACCAAGGCCAAGGTCTCCTCGGGCTGGGTCTCCGCCAACAAGGGTCTCGACCCGGCGAACCTGACCAACCCGATCGACCAGCTCTCGGCCGGCATCCTGCAGGACCCGAAGGCGCAGTTCCGCTTCGACGGTTCGGACATGATGCCGGGTGCGGTCGGCTCCAACTCGTTCTGGAAGCAGACGACGGCGTGGATCACCGGCCAGGACACCAAGACCACCCTCACCAACATCGAGAACTCTTGGCCCAAGTGACGAACTAGCAGCACTGGGGCCGGCCGGGGGTTCATACCCGGCCGGCCCTGGCGGTTCGCCGATTTTTCCTCTTCACTCAACCTCTCACTTGGACCAAGCCAAGGAGGAACGGGCCGCGTGTTCACCACCGCCTCCACCACCTCAGACAAGATCCTGCAGATGTTCGCAGCGATCCTGTTGTTCGCCGCTGTCGTCGGCCTGATCCTGTTCGCAGCCAGCCGGGTCTCCGGTAAACGCGACCGTGCGGTCGCCGCGCTCTATCTCCTCCCGACCGTGCTGATGCTCAGCGTCGGGCTGCTCTACCCCGGTGTTCGCACCATCTACCAGTCGTTCTTCGACGCCTCGCTGAGCAACTTCATCGGCCTGGACAACTACACCAAGATCTTCACCGACGCCGAGCAGCTGATCATCCTGCGGAACACGGCGTTCTGGGTGCTGGTCACCCCGTTCGCGGCGACCGCCATCGGCCTGCTCTACGCCATCCTGGTCGACAAGGCCCGGATGGAGTCGTTCGCCAAGGCGCTGATCTTCCTGCCGATGTCGATCTCGTTCGTCGCGGCGTCGGTGATCTGGAAGTTCATGTACGAGTACCGCCCCGACCAGCGCAACGTCGAGCAGATCGGCCTGGTCAACCAGGTCATCGTCTGGCTCGGTGGCGAGCCGGTGCAGTTGCTGATCGAGTCGCCGCTGAACACCTTCCTGCTGATCGTGGTCATGATCTGGATCCAGGCGGGCTTCGCGATGACCGTGCTGTCGGCCGCCATCAAGGCGATCCCGGACGACATCATCGAGGCCGCCCGTCTCGACGGCGTCGGCCCGCTGGGCATGTTCCGGTTCGTCACGCTGCCGGCGATCCGCCCGGCGGTCGTGGTCGTGCTGACCACCATCGCGATCGGCACCCTGAAGGTCTTCGACATCGTCCAGACCATGACCGGTGGCCGGTTCGACACGAACGTGATCGCCAACGAGTTCTACAGCCAGAGCTTCCGCAGCAACGACAAGGGCCTCGGCTCGGCGCTCGCGGTGGTGCTGTTCGTCCTCGTGATCCCGATCGTCGTGTACAACATCCGCCAGCTTCGCCGTTCGGAGGCGTGATGACCACCGCAGCTCCTCTCACCACCACGCCGGTGTCGACGACGGAGGCCAAGAAGCTGTCCGCCGCGGCGACCGCGAAGAGGCGGCTCACCTCGCCGTGGGCGTCGCTCGCCGCGGTCGTTCTGGCCGTGCTCTGGACGATCCCCACCTTCGGCCTGCTCATCTCCTCGTTCCGGCCGGAGATGGCGATCAAGCGGACCGGCTGGTGGACGTTCTTCTCCGACCCCGAAGTCACGCTGGACAACTACCGGGCGGTCTTCGACGACGGCGGCATCAACCTGGCCGACTTCTTCCTGAACTCGCTGGTCATCACCATCCCCTCGGTGGTGATCCCGCTGTGCCTGGCGTCGCTGGCCGCCTACGCGTTCGCGTGGATGAACTTCCCCGGCAAGAACTTCCTGTTCATCGCGATCTTCGCGCTGCAGATCGTTCCGCTCCAGGTCACCCTGGTGCCGCTGCTGCAGCTCTACGTGAAGGCCGACCTGGCCAACACGTTCTGGACGCTGTGGTTGTCGCACTCCACGTTCGCGCTGCCGCTGGCGATCTACCTGCTGCACAACTTCATCAAGGAGGTTCCGGCCAGCCTCATCGAGGCCGCCCGGATCGACGGCGCGGGTCACGTAGCGATCTTCTTCCGGGTGCTGTTCCCGCTGCTCACGCCGGCTCTGGCCGCGTTCGGCATCTTCCAGTTCCTCTGGGTGTGGAACGACCTGCTGATCTCGCTGACGTTCGCCGGCTCGCCGGAGATCTCACCGATGACGGTGCAGCTGTCCAACCTGAGCGGCACCCGTGGCACGGCCTGGCACCTGCTCTCGGCCGGCGCCTTCGTGTCGATCGTCGTGCCGGTGACGGTGTTCCTCCTGCTCCAGCGCTACTTCGTCCGCGGTCTGCTCGCGGGCAGCGTCAAGGGCTGATCTCTCCGCAAGACCCCGAAGGCCGCACTCTCCGCGCGAGGGTGCGGCCTTCAACCTTTCTCCGGTACGGGGAGAAGCGCCCCCCAAACGCACGTTGGCCGTTCCCGGAGCTCCCCGCGACGGTCTGCCGGGCCGGGCCCGCGACGCGGCCGCCGGGCTGTGCTGCCACCTCAGCGTCGGCGCAGCGCCGATTCGAGCAGGGCCGGCGGGGTGTCGAACTTCTCGTGCGCGGCCAGGTCGGTGCCGGGAGCGACGATCGCGTCGATCGCGTCCAGCACGTCCGCCGGAAGCACCGTGTCCGCGGCGGCGAGCTGCGACTCCAGGTGCCCCATGGTGCGCGGGCCGATGATCGCGCCGGTCACCGCCGGGTGCGCGGTGACGAACCCGAGAGCCAACTGGATCATCGTGAGCCCGGCCTCGTCGGCGACCACGGCGAGCCGTTCGACGGCGTCCATCCGCGCCCGGTTGGACGCGATGGTGAGGTCGAAGCGTTCGGGCAGGACCGCCGAGCGGTTCGTGGTGATCTCCCGTCCGGCCCGGACCGCCCCGGACAGCCAGCCCGAGGCGAGCGGGCTCCACGCCAGCACGCCCATCCCGTACTCCTGGGTGGCCGGGAGGACGTGGGCCTCGATGCCGCGCTGGAGGATGGAGTAGCTGGGCTGCTCGGTGACGTAGCGGCTCAGACGGTGCTCCCGGGCCGCCCACTGGGCCTGCACGATCCGGTACGCCGGGAACGTCGACGACCCGAAGTAGCGGATCTTCCCGGCCCGCTGCAGGTCGGTCAGCGCGGACAGGGTCTCCTCGTCGCCGGTCGCCGGATCCCACCGGTGCATCTGGTACAGGTCGACGTGGTCGACGCCGAGGCGGCGCAGGCTGTCGTGGAGCGCCGTGTAGAGCCAGCGGCGCGACGAACCCCGGTGATTGGGCTTCTCGCTCATCGGCATGACCGCCTTCGTGGCCAACACGATGTCGTCGCGGCGGCCGGCGATGGCCTTGCCGACCATCTCCTCCGACTGGCCGTCGCTGTACCGGTCGGCGGTGTCGATCAGGTTGATCCCGGCATCGAGAGCGGCACCGACCATGGCGTCGGCGTCCCGTTGTGTGGTGTCACCGATCCGGCCGAAGTTCATGGCGCCGAGCACGAGCGTGCTGACCTGCACACCGGTACGGCCGAGGGTGCGGTACTGCATGGCGGTCTCCTCAGGTAACGTGGGCGGAAACGGAACCGCGTTCCGTTAAACAACATACGGAACCATGTTCCGTTTAACAACCCGAGTGACGGGAGTGACAGGTGACCGCCGCGCCTCGCAAACGGGCCGACGCCCGCCGCAACGAGCAGACGCTGCTGGACGCGGCCGCCGCGGCGTTCGTCGTGTCCGGAGTCGACGTCCCGGTCCGCGACATCGCCGCACGCGCCGGCGTCGGCGTCGGCACGATCTACCGCCACTTCCCCACCCGGGCCGACCTGATCGTCGCCGTCTACCGGCACCAGGTGGAGGCGTGCGCCGAGGCCGGCCCCGCGCTGCTCGCCGGCAACGTGACCCCGCACGAGGCACTGACCCGCTGGATCGACCTGTTCGTCGACTTCCTGATCACCAGGCACGGCCTGCCCGAGGCGCTGCGCTCCGGTGACGCCACCTTCGAGACGCTGCACTCGTACTTCCTGGACCGGCTCGTCCCGGTCTGCGACACCCTGCTCGCCGCCGCCGTCACGGCCGGCCAGGTGGTCCCCGGCGTGGACGCCTACCAGCTCATGCGCGCCGTCGGGAATCTCTGCATCGGCGCCGGCAGCGACGACCGCTACGACCCGCGCCGGATGGCCGCCCTGCTGGTCGCCGGCCTGCGCACCCGATGAGCCGGACCGTCGGATGCCGGCCGTCATGCGCCACGCCACCGTTCGCGCCCGCAGCCAGGCGGGCCGGCGCCCGTCCGGCGAGCGGGATCACCGCCACCGGGCCGGACAGGTGCCCGGCGGTCACCCACCGGGCGGCCGGAAGTGGCGCGTCCCGGCCGGACACGATCGCCGGGACGGCCACCGCGGTGACCGTGGTGCCGAGGACGACCGTCAGCCCGATCGCCCGGCCCGGGGATCCGGTCCCCCGGCCGGGCTCGTCGCGGACGTCAACGGGCGTACGGGCGTTCGCGGCGTGCCGTGCGCAACAGACCGGACCACCAGGTCAGCTCGTGCAGGGCCGCCCCGAACGCCTCGGTCACGTCGGTGGGCGGCGAGTATCCGGCCGGGCTCAGGTCGGACCACGGGCGGCTCAGTCCGACGACCCGCCGGGTGGTGACGACGTGCAGCTCGGCGAGGACGCCACGCAGGTGTTCGGTGGCGAGCAGGCCGCCCTGCACCCCGTACGACAGGACGGTGGCGGGTTTGAACATCCACTCCCGGTAGTGCCAGTCGATGAGCCGCTTGAGACTCGCCGGATAGCTGTGGTTGTACTCCGGGGTGACGAGCACGTACGCGTCGGCGGCGTCGATGCGCTCGGCGACCGGCGATCCGGTGCTGCCACCGGGGCGCAGTTCACCGTCGTCCGGAAGCCCGCACTCGGCGCAGTCGATGAGGTCGACCTCGGCGCCGGTGGCGGCGGCACGGAAGGCCGCCCATTCGGCGAGGGCGCGGCCCATCCGCTGGTCACGGACGCTTGCGGAGATCACCGCGAGCCGCAGCGGCTCGCCGCCCGCGGTGGTGTCGGTGGGGATCTCGGAAACGGTCGTCTCAGTCATGCGGCCAGCCTCGGCCTTCAACATATGTTGAGGTCAAGACACGTCGCGGCGCGTCATGGAGAAATGACCGCACGGCTCTCCGCCACTTACACGCCGAGGAACGGACGGCCGCGCTCCGCTCGTACCTTGCCGAGATGTGGTCCGGAGCGCGCCTCCGCGATCCCTGAGGGACCACTCACGGGGTTTCCGCCGGCGAGCCGGGCTTCGGCGATCGGCGAGGGTGACGCCGGCCCCGGGGTTGCGGGGCCGGCGTGCGCGGATCAGGGCTGGCTGCGCGGGCTCTCCGGGGCCAGCGTGTCGATGAACTCGTGGGTGTCGTGGATCTTGCTGGACTTGCGGGCCTGCTCGGCCTCGGCGCGCAACTGTGTGGACACCGAGCCCACGTCGGCGCCCGGAATCGCGGCGACCGTGCTGTAGGCCTTGTCGGCCAGCGCGTACGCGGCCCGGTAGTCGTGCGCGGCGAACGCCTTCGACGCGCCGCCCAGCAGCAGGTCGGCGGCCTTCAGCGCGGTGCGGCCCTTGCCGTTCGGCACGGTGGCGGCCAGCCGGTTCGCGGCCTCCCAGTACGCCGCGGTCAGGAACCGGTCGCTGTTGTCCCGGTCGAACTGGCTGAAGTCCCAGTTCACGTCGATGTAGCTCATCATCGAGTTGTTCTCGTCGCCGGCGTTGGCGAACCAGAAGTCGCCGGACGCGCCGTAGTCGACGCCGGTGGCGCTGTCGTAGCCGTCGTGCGGGTGGCTCATGCCCAGGTGGTGACCGACCTCGTGGATCTGCGTGGTGGTCAGGCCGTAACCGCGGGAGACCACGTCCGGGGAGATGAACGAGAACACGTAGCTCTGGTCGCCGTCGACGTAGTTGTCGTCGGCGAACCCGAGGCCGGGCGTCTCCACACCCTCACCGACCGCGTAGTTGAACATCGGGATCTCGTAGTCCACCCGGCCCTGGTCGTCGAGGGCACGGTCGAGGTTCTCGGTGTTGTACAGGTACAGGTTGGCGATCGCCGGATAGCCGGTGTCCGGGTAGCACGACTCGTCGGTCAGCACCCCGAGGTAGCACTCCTCGGCGCGGGCGTCGTACGGCAGATCCTGCGAGTCGTAGCTGAGCCTGTTGCGCCAGCGCAGCTCGGACAGCTCGTCGACGAGCAGCTTCTCCGAGATGTACTTCTCCGACGCGTCGACACCGGGCCAGCCCTCGTACGTGTTGTCGTCCAGGTTCAGCGTCCGCGGCGGCTCGGCGGCCGGCAGCTCCACCGGGTACAGCGGGGACGTGGTGAACAGCAGGTTCAGTGCCACGTAACGGGTCAGCTTGCCCAGGTCGCCGGAGAGCGCCGCCGGGGACCGGTAGGCGCCGGCCGCGTACTCCCACACCGGCGGGATGCGGTAGTCGGGCACGCCGTCGCCGTCCAGGTCCGGGTTGTCGACGTCGAAGTTGCCGGTCCACCCCTCCGGGCCGGCCGACAGGTCGTGGAACCAGACCCGCCGGGTGGCGCCCAGACCGGTCTCCTCGTCGTCGGCCGTGGTGCCGCCCCAGGCGATCATCTTACGGCTGTCCCGCTGAACACCGAAGTCGTAACCGGTGTCCGGGTCCGGCTCGCCGGTCTTGGTGTAGACGTGGTGCTTGAAGTCGGAGCGGCCGTGCCAGTTGATGAAGAAGATCGTGTTGCGGCGGGTGTCCACACCGGCCGGCGGGTTGAACGCCAGCCACTTCTCCACGCTCGGCGCGTCGATCGTGTGGTTGCCCGCGACGTCGAGGACGTTGTTGGCCTGGTCGTTGTAGGCCTGCTGGTAGGCGGTCAGCGGGGCCGGTTTCGCGAGCTTGCCGAGCTGTTTGAACAGCTGGTCCTCGTAGGCCTTGCGGGTGTAGGTGAGCCGGTAGTCGTACCGGTACTTGATGCCGAGCTTCTCGGTCACGCCATACCACAGCCGGGAGCGGACCACCGGCTCGTACTCACCGGCCAGTTCGGCGAGGAACCCGGTCTTCGCCACCTGGGCCGGCTCGTAGCCGACGAACACCACGTTGACCGGCACCTTCTCGACGAGGCGTGGCTGGCCGCCCGGCTGCAGATAGCCGAACGACGGCGCGGCCGCGGAGGCGCCGGCGGGTCCCGCCGAGGCCGCCACGATCGCCGCGACGAGCGTCACGGTGAAAGATCTTCTCCATCCCATGTCGACACGCTGCCATCAACGACGACCGATGGGAACCCCTGAGGTCCGGACATTGACTATCCTCACGCCGTGGGCCGGCGTCCTCGCGGCGCTGTGGGCGGCGGCCATGTCGGCCGGGCTCGTCGGGCTGGACGGCACCGCGCTGTGGATGCCGTTGACCATGCCCGGCGGCGAGCGGGCCGAAGTGCGGGGACGCGCACTCGCCTTGCTGCTTCTGATCACACCGATCGCGCTGCTGCTCACCGTCGCCGGGGTGCTGGCCGCTCCGGTCGTCGACCCGTTGCCGGCGCTGTCGGTGTTGCCGGCGGTTCTGGGTGCGGGGGCCACGGTTCCGGTGTGGGTGTCGCTGTTGCGGGTCCGGCCGGTGCCCGACCCCCGGCATCCGACCGCCGCGGACAACCCGACCGACATGATCAGCGTGCTGGTGGCTTCCGGTGCGGCTGTGGTCGCGTCGTCCGTACCGATGGCGGTGTTGGTCTGGGGTTCGGAGGGTCTGCGCTGGATCGCTCCGCTCGCCGGGCTCGCGGCCGGCGCCGCCGCCTGGTGGGGTGGCGCGTGGCTGGCCGATGACCGGCTCGCCAATCGCGGCGCCGAGGTGCTGACCGCGGCCGGGCAGCACACGCGCCCGCCGGAGACGCCCATCCCGATGCGGTGGGACGCCGATTGGCACCGCGAGAACCGTACCACCGCCTGGGCGCTGGGCCTGTTGACCGTCGGCTGGATCCCGGTGATCCCGCAGGGCCTCATGGTGCTGGTCTTCGACATCTCCGGCGGCTGGATCGTGGCCTCCCACCTGGACGGCGGCGCCCGCACCGGAGCGGCCGCCGCGATGGTCGCCCTCGGCGGGGCGATGCTGCTGGCCGGCCTGGTGCTGTGGGGCCGCCGTCCCCGCCCGGCGGTGAACTAGCCGTTCCCCGAGAAGGTGATGACCGGGCCGCGACGTGGCCAGACGCTGCCTCAACACCGGTGGGACAGGACCCGGCGCCAGCCGAACGGTCCCAGAGCAATCCCGGCCGGCCGTGAGCGCTGACATCCCTGCTGTCCTTGAGGGACGGCTCGCTACCGGCCCTTATCCGGTCTGGCCCGGTCACCGGGCCAGACCTCGCGGGTGCCGGGTAGCGGAAAGCCGAGACACGGAACCACCGCGACGATCACCGGTTCGCAGCTCACTGCGAAACCAGCCCCTCCATCCAAGGAGACAGGACACGGATCACGGCTATATACGTCCCAGACACACGACACCCACCACGGGTGTCATCACACCCACCACGGGTGTCACGTTCTCAACGCAGGCATCACGGCGAACGCCGGCCCCGCCCCACAGGCAACACGGCACCATCCGGCCTCCGAGCCGTCCGACCCACCGGTGTCATGGAGGGACTGTGGGAATTTCGGCTGATCCTGTTCGGCTACAGCGATCGCCACCTGCGAACGGACACACCCGTCCTGGATTCGGGAACGGCCGAGGGCCGCACCCGGTGATCGGGTGCGGCCCTCGGCCGATCGAGCTGCTGCTCAGTTGTTCTTCCACGGGCCGCGGGGGCCCTGGTCACGGTCGCCCGGACCGTTGTTCCAGTGGTGGTTGTCCGGGCCGCCGTTCCAGTCGCGGTCGTGGTGGTTGGAGTTCCAGCCGTAGGAGACCTTCAGCGCCCAGTCGCCGCGGTGGAAGCCGCGGTAGACCCGGAAGCAGGTGTACCGCTCCCACCGGTCCTGCCAGACGCCGGTCTTGCCGATCCGGTGGCAGGTCCGCGGGCTGTTGTAGAAGCCGACGATCCGGTCCCGGCGCGGGAAGGCGCTCTGCTGGGTGGCGGTGTGCTTGGGCTTGAAGTCGGCGGCGGCGGAGGAGCCGGCCGGGGAGGCCGCGGCCGGGCCCGCGGAGATCGTCAGGCCGGCCGCCGCAGCGACACCGGTCATGACGAACGCTCGCGTCATCTTGTTCATCGGATCACTCTTTCCACAAGAAAGGGTAATTTCTGGACAAGATGGATCGTATGGATCATCCCGGCTCGGGGCCTCGAACCACGCAGACCACGTTCGAGTGATCTATCCCGAAAACCCACCCCGGACAGCCGAAGGACCCTCCCCCGAAAAGGGGAGGGTCCTTCGGCTGAAAGAGGAACGTCAGACAGCGATCTTGGCGCGGGCCGCCGGCCGCAGGTACACCACCCAGGTGACCAGCACGCAGAGCGCGTAGAACCCGATGAACGCGATGTACGCGGCCTCGGCGTCCTTGTAGGTCAGGAACGACTGGCGGAAGGCCAGGTTGACCAGCACCCCGCCGACCGCACCGATCGCGCCGGCGATGCCGATGACCGCGCCGGAGATCCGGCGGGCCTGGTGCTCGTCACCGGCGTACTTCTGCTTGAAGATCCCGGGGATCATCTTGTAGGTCGAGCCGTTGCCCAGTCCGCTGAGGATGAACAGCGAGATGAAGCCGACCAGGTAGAGCGGCAGCGACCGCTGCTGCGCCGCGAAGAGCACGATCGAGGCGCCCACCGCCATGGCGATGAAGTTGACGAAGGTGACCTTCGCGCCGCCGAGCCGGTCGGCCAGCGCCCCGCCGAACGGCCGGATCAGCGAACCCAGCAGCGGGCCGAGGAAGGTCAGGTAGGCGGCCTTGATCGGGGTGTTGAACGTCTCCGCGAACTGCACCTGCAGCACCTGGCCGAACGCGAACCCGAAGCCGATGAAGGACCCGAACGTGCCGATGTAGAGCAGCGACATGATCCAGGTGTGGCCCTCCTTGGCGGCGGCACGCATGCCACCCTTCTCGTTGCGGGCCTGGGTCAGGTTGTCCATGTAGACGGCCGAGCCGAGCGCCGCGATCACGATCAGCGGGATGTAGATGCCGGCCACCAGGCCCGGGTTGTCGGCGCCGAAGACCGCGAGCACGAACAGGCCGACCAGTTGCACCGCCGGGACGCCGATGTTGCCGCCGCCGGCGTTGACGCCGAGCGCCCAGCCCTTGAGCCGGTCCGGGTAGAAGGCGTTGATGTTCGCCATCGAGGAGGCGAAGTTGCCGCCGCCGACGCCGGCCAGCGCCGCCAGGATCAGCAGGGTGTTGTACTCGACCCCCGGCTGGATCATGAAGGACATCAGCACCGACGGGACGAGCAGCAGCGACGCGCTGATGATCGTCCAGTTCCGGCCGCCGAACTTGGCCACCGCGAACGTGTACGGGATCCGCAGACCCGCGCCGACCAGGGTGGGAACCGCGGTGAGCAGGAACTTCTGGGCCGGGTCGAAGCCGTACTGCGGGCCCAGGAACAGCACCATCACCGACCAGAGCGACCACACCGAGAAGCCGATGTGCTCGGAGAAGATCGAGAAGATCAGGTTGCGCTTGGCGATCCGCTTACCGCCGGCCTCCCAGAACTCCCGGTCCTCGGGCCGCCAGTCGTCGATCCAGTGGCCCTTGAGCGTCGCGGCGCCGGGTCTCGCGGGCGCGATGTCCGCGGCGGGCAAAGTCGCAGTCATGTTCAGTCTCCCAAAATGATGTGACCGTCATCGACCCGGACGGGGTAGACGCTGATCGGGGGCTGGCCGGACTGGGAACACCCGGTGGAGAGGTCCCATGCGTACAGGTGCAACGGGCAGACGACGACCTTGTTGTCGATCTGTCCATCCGCGAGCGGGCCGCCCTTGTGGGGGCAGACCGCCGACACCGCGCGAAGGGAGCCGTCGCGGAGGCGGAAAACTGCGATCATGTCGGCCCCGACGGCGTAGGTGCGTCCTTCGCCGAACGGGATCTCGTCGAGCGGGCCGAGGATGGTCTTGGCGATGGGGGCGATGGTCATGAGCGCACCGGAACCTGAGGGAGAACGGTCAGGGGAAGAGAGGTACGGAACTGGCCGGGCGTGGCCGGGACGGCCCGCTCCTTCCAGGGGTCCTTGTAGGCCTGCACGGCCTCTTCGATCGCGTCGTCCAGCTGAGAGGCGATGCCTTCGGCGTCGTCGACGACCACGGCGCGGATCTTCTCGATGCCGACCCGCGGCACCCAGGCGTAGGTGCGCTCCAGCCAGTTGGCGTTCTCGCGGTAGTACTGCAGGAACCGGCCGGTCAGGCGGATGACCGCTTCCGGCGAGTCGACCGTGGCGAGCAGGTCGCCCTTGCGGATGTGGGCGCCGGCCGCACCGCCGACGTAGATCTCCCACTTACCGCCGTCGATCGCGACGACACCCAGATCCTTGACGTACGCCTCGGCACAGTTGCGCGGGCAGCCGGTGACCGCGAGTTTCATCTTGCCGGGGCCCTCGAGACCCTGGAACCGCTCCTCGATCGCGATGCCCAGCGCGGTGGAGTCGCCGACGCCGAAGCGGCAGAAGTCGGAGCCGACACAGGTCTTCACGGTCCGGAAGCTCTTGGCGTAGGCGTACCCGGAGGGGATGTCGAGGTCCGCCCAGATCGCCGGGAGCTGCTCCTTCGGGATGCCGAGCAGGTCGATGCGCTGGCCGCCGGTGAGCTTCACCATCGGCACCTGGTACTTCTCGGCGACCTCGGCGATCCGCTTGAGTTCGGCCGGGGTGGTGACGCCGCCCTTCATCTGCGGGACCACCGAGAAGGTGCCGTCCTTCTGGATGTTGCCGTGCACCCGGTCGTTGATGAACCGGGCGTCGCGCTCGTCGACGTACTGATCGGCCCACATCATCTTGAGCAGCGAGGCCAGGCCCATCTTGCTCTTGGCGTCGTGCTCGCCGCCCGGGACCAGCTTGTCGAAGACCGCGGAGACGCTCTTCAGCTCGTACTTGCGGATCGCGGCCATCAGCTCCGGCTTCGGCATCGGCACGCCCGGCACGTACCAGGACGCGGCCGGATCCTCCTCGGCCTCACCACCGGCGGCCCACTCGACGATCCGCTGCACCAGCGGCTTGCACGTGCCACAACCCTTGCCGGCGCGGGTCTTGTCCATCACGCCGGAGACCGTCTTGCAGCCGGCGTTGACGACGCCGCAGATGGCGCCCTTGCTGACGCCGTTGCAGTTGCAGACCTGCGCGTCGTCCGGCATGTCCTCCGGCGACACCTCGCCGGCCGGGCCGCCGATGTCGAACAGCAGCTCGGCCCGCTCCTCCGGCAGGGCCTGCGCCCGGTCGAACGACTGGATCAGGCTGGCGGCCTTGCTGTTGTCGCCGACCAGGATCGCGCCGGCCAGCACCCCGTCGCGGATGATGAGCTGCTTGTAGACGCCCTTCTTCGGCTCGTTGTAGATGATCACCTCGTCGTCGTCCGACTCCGGGGCGATCAGGCCCATCGAGGCGACGTCGATGCCGGCGACCTTGAGCTTGGTGGAGAGCTTCGAGCCGGTGTAGGCGGCCTCGGTGTCCCGGCCGGTGATGTGGTCGGCGAGCACCTTCGCCTGGTCCCACAGCGGCGCGACCAGGCCGTAGAGGTTGCCGCGGTGCTGGGCGCACTCGCCGACCGAGTAGATGTCCCGCTCGCCGCGCACCCGCATCTGGTCGTCGACCACGATGCCGCGTTCGACGGGCAGGCCGCTGTCGGCCACCATCCGGGTGTTCGGCCGGATGCCGGCGGCGATCACCACGACGTCGCAGGGGATCTGCGTGCCGTCGGCCAGCTTGACCCCGGTGACCCGGTCCTTGCCGAGGATCTCGGTGGTCATCGCGTTGGTGACGACCTTGATGCCGAGTTTGTTCTCGACGCTGGCCTGCAGCATGTGGCCGGCCTTCTCGTCGAGCTGGCGCTCCATCAGGTGGCCCATGGCGTGCAGCAGCGTCACGTCGCTGAGGTGGGTCTGCAGGCCGCGGGCCGCCTCCAGGCCGAGCAGGCCACCGCCGATCACGACGGCGCGCTCGTGGTCGCGGGCGTAGCGGATCATGCCGCGGGTGTCGTCGAGCGTACGGAACGCGAAGACGCCCTGGTGGAAGCCGCGTTTCGGGTTGTGGATGCCCTTGATCGGCGGTGTCCACGAGCTGGAGCCGGTCGCGATGATCAGCTTGTCGTACGGCGTCGAGGTCCCGTCGGCCGCGATCACCGTCTTGGCGGCCCGGTCGATCCTCTCGATCTTGACGCCGGCGTTGAGGGTGATGCCGTTGTCGGCGTACCAGCCCAGGTCGTTGAGGTAGATCCCGGCCTCGTCCTCCACCCCGGCGAGCAGGTTGGAGAGCATGATCCGGTTGTAGTTGCCGTACGGCTCGTCGCCGAACATCGTGATGGTGAAGTCGCCGTTGCGGGCGAGGATCTCCTCGACCGTGCGGGCGCCCGCCATACCGTTGCCGATGACGACTAGTCGCTGGGTCATCAGATCTCCACCATTTCGTCGGGGCTGACAGCGGACACTGCGATCCCTTCCGGCACACGCGACAGAGCGACCGCGCACACCTTGAAAGCGGGCATCTTGGAATGGGGATCCAGTGCCGGGTTGGTCAATGTGTTGGCTCCGGGCCAGTGGAACGGCGCGAACACCGTGTCCGGGCGGATGCCGTCGCTGAGCCGGGCGCGCAACGTCGCGGCGCCCCTGCGGCTGCGCAGTTCCACCATGTCGCCGTCGGCGATGCCGTGCCGGCGGGCCAGGTCGGGGTGGATCTCGGCGCGCGGTTCGGGCAGCGCCACGTTGAGCGCCCGCACCCGCCGGGTCTGGGTGCCGCTCTGGTACTGCTGCATGTTGCGGCCGGTCGTCAGCACGTACGGGAAAAGGTCGTCGGGGAGCTCGGCAGGATCGCGGTGATCGACCCGCACGAACCTGGCCCGGCCGGAGGCCGTCGGGAAGCTCTCGGCGAACAGCCGGGGCGTGCCCGGGTGCCCGGAGTCCGGGCACGGCCAGAAGACGCCCTGCTCGGCCTCGATGCGCTGGTAGCTGATGCCGGCGTAGTCGGCGATCCCGCCGGCGCTGGCCCGGCGCAGCTCCTCGAACACCGCCTCCGGCTCGTCGGTGAAGAACTCGCCGCGGCCCAGCAGGCCGGCCAGCTCGGTCAGCACCGTCAGGTCGCTCTTGACCATCGGCGGCGGGGGCAGCGCCATCTTGCGCCGGATGACCCGGCCCTCGAGATTGGTCATGGTGCCCTCCTCCTCCGCCCACTGGGCGGTCGGGAGGATCACGTCGGCGAGCTGCGCGGTCTCCGACGGGAAGATGTCCGAGACGACCAGAAAATCAAGATCCTTGAGCTTCTGTACGACGTGCGAGGTGTGCGGGGCGGAGACGGCGATGTTGCTCGCCAGGATCCAGAGCACCCGGACGCCGTCGTCAGTGCCGAGAGCGTCGATCATCTCGTACGCGGAACGGCCCGGCTGTGGCAGCTCAGCGGGATCGATGCCCCAGACCGCGGCCACGTGGGCGCGCGCCGCCGGGTCGTCGAGCCGGCGGTATCCGGGCAGCTGGTCGGCCTTCTGCCCGTGCTCGCGGCCGCCCTGCCCGTTGCCCTGGCCGGTGATCGTGCCGTAGCCGGAGAACGGCCGCCCGACCAGGCCCAGCGCGAGCGCCAGGTTGAGCCACGCCTGCGCGGTGTCCGTGCCGTTGCTGTGCTGTTCGGCGCCGCGCGCGGTGAGGATCATGCTGGGGCCCTCGGTGGCGAGCAGCCGCACCGCCTCGCGCAGCGACGCCTCGGGGACGCCGGTCATCCGCTCGACCCGCTCGGGCCAGTAGGCGTTCGTCGCCGCCCGGACGGCCGCGAACCCCTCGGTCCGGCCGGCGATGTACTCCTCGTCGATCCAGCCCTCGCGGATCGCGATGTGCAGCATCCCGTTCGCCAGCGCCAGGTCGGTGCCGGGCAGCGGGGCCAGGTGCATGTGGGCGCCGTTGGCCGTGTTGGTGCGGCGCGGGTCGACGACGATGTGCTTGGCGCCGTTGGCCCGGCCCGCGTCGAGGTACTGCATGGACGGCGGCATCGCGTCGGCCGGGTTCGCGCCGACCAGCATCACCGTCCTGGCCTCGGCCACGTCGGCGAGCGGGAACGGCAGGCCGCGGTCGATTCCGAGGGACCGGTTGGCGGCCGTCGCCGCGCTCGACATGCAGAACCGGCCGTTGTAGTCGATCGCCGACGACCGCAGCGCCACCCGGGCGAACTTGCCGAGGGCGTACGCCTTCTCGTTGGTCAGCCCGCCGCCGCCGAAACATCCGACGCTGTCCGGTCCGAACCGTTCCTGGCTGCCGCGGATCGCGGTCACGATCCGCTCGTACGCCTCTTCCCAGGTCGCCTCCCGCAGGGGGGACTCCCGGTTGCCGGGCTCCTTGCGGACCAGCGGCGTCAGCAGCCGGTCCGGGTGGTCCAGCAGGTCCGCCGCGGTGAAGCCCTTGGCGCACAGGCCGCCCCGGTTGACCGGGAACGCGGCCGGTTCGAGCCGCACCCGGGGGATCTCGGGTGTCAGCGTCATCCCGCACTGCAAAGCGCAGTACGGGCAATGCGTCTGGGTCGCCGTCACACCGAAGATGTTCGCGGCCCGCCGTTACCCGCTACGACGCCTGACGGTGACGCTGTTGTTCAGGATTCCCTACAACCGTCTCGCAACGCTTGTGACTACAAACGGCTACCGACCGTTGTAAGGCCGGCGCCCCCGCCGGCGCGGACCGCGATCCGCGCCGGCAGGGGCGCCGGTCAGCCGCCCAGCACGACCTGGCCGTCCTCGGCCCAGACCCGGTAGGAGTCGAGCGACGGCAGGCCGGATCTGGAGCAGCCGGTCGCGAGATCGAACGCGTTCTGGTGCAGGGGGCAGAGCACGATCTCGTTGTCGATCTGGCCGTCGGCCAGCGGGCCGCCCTTGTGGGGGCAGACCGCCGACACCGCGCGCAGGGCGCCGTCCCGGAGCCGGAAGACCGCGATCATCCGGTCGCCGACGGCGTAGGTGCGTCCTTCGCCGAACGGGATCTCGTCGACCGGGCCGAGGACGGTCCGCTCGATGGGCGCGATGGTCATGGCAGGTGCCTTCCGGGTGGTGTCGTCGGTGGATGCCGTCTGGGTGGGTGCGGTCATGACCTGACCGGGACCCGCGGCAGCGCGGTCAGGGGAAGCGAGGTGCGGAACTGGCCGGGCGTGGCGGGTTCGGCCCGCTCCTTCCAGGGGTCCTGGTAGGCCTGCACGGACGCTTCCATCGCGGCGTCCAGAGCCTCCGCGATGCCCTCGGCGTCGTCGACGACCACCGCGCGGATCTTCTCGATGCCGACCCGCGGCACCCAGGCGTACGTGCGCTCCAGCCAGTTGGCGTTCTCCCGGTAGTACTGCAGGAACCGGCCGGTCAGGCGGAGCACCTCCTCTGCCGACTCCGCGGTGGCCAGCAGATCGCCCTTGCGGATGTGGGCGCCGGCCGCGCCGCCGACGTAGATCTCCCACTTGCCGGCGCCGATCGCCACCACACCGACGTCCTTGCAGTACGCCTCGGCGCAGTTGCGCGGGCAGCCGGTGACCGCCAGCTTGAGCTTGCCCGGCGTCTCCAGACCCTGGTAGCGCTCCTCGACGGCGACACCGAGCCCGGTCGAGTCGCCCAGACCGAACCGGCAGAACTCGGAGCCGACACAGGTCTTCACCGTGCGGAAGCTCTTGGCGTAGGCGTACCCGGACGGCATGTCCAGGTCCGCCCAGATCGCCGGGAGCTGCTCCTTCGGGATGCCGAGCAGACCGATACGCTGGCCGCCGGTCAGCTTCACCATCGGCACCTGGTACTTCTCGGCCACCTCGGCGATCCGCTTGAGCTCGGCGGGGGTGGTGACACCGCCCTTGATCTGCGGGATCACCGAGAACGTGCCGTCCTTCTGGATGTTGCCGTGCACCCGGTCGTTGATGAACCGGGCGTCGCGCTCGTCGACGTACTGATCGGCCCACATCATCTTCAGCAGCGAGGCCAGGCCCATCTTGCTCTTGGCGTCGTGCTCCCCGCCGGGCACCAGCTTGTCGAACACCGACGACACGCTCCGCAGCCCGTACTTGCGGATCGCGGCCATCAGCTCCGCCTTCGGCATCGGCACGCCCGGCACGTACCAGGACGCGGCCGGGTCCTCCTCGGCCTCACCACCGGCCGCCCACTCGACGATCCGCTGCACCAGCGGCTTGCACGTGCCACAACCCTTGCCGGCCCGGGTCTTCTCCATCACGCCGGAGACCGTCTTGCAGCCGTCGTGCACCACGGCACAGATGTCGGCCTTGGTGACACCGTTGCAGTTGCAGACCTGCGTGTCGTCCGGCAGTTCGGCCACCGGGGTCTCGCCGGTGGAGGCGCCGATGTTGAAGATCAGCGCGGAGCGGTCCTCGGGCAGCGCCTCGCCCCGGTCGAACACGCGGATCAGCTCGGCGGCCCGGCTGTTGTCGCCGACCAGGGTCGCGCCGACCAGGACGCCGTCCCGGACGATCAGCTGCTTGTGCACGCCGCGCTTCGGATCGGTGTAGACGATCACCTCGTCGTCGTCCGACTCCGGGGCGCTCAGGCCCATCGAGGCGACGTCGACACCGGCGACCTTCAGCTTCGTGGAGACCTTCGAGCCGGTGTAGGCGGCCCGCGGGTCACGGCCGGTGATGTGGTCGGCCAGCACCTTCGCCTGCTCCCACAGGGGTGCCACCAGGCCGTACAGCTCGCCGCGGTGCTCCGCGCACTCGCCGACCGCGTAGATGTCGTCCTCACCGCTCACCAGCATCCGGTCGTCGACCACGATGCCCCGGTCGACGGGCAGGCCGCAGTCCCGGGCGATCCCGGCGTTGGGCTGGATCCCGGCCGCCAGGACCACCAGGCCGCATTCGAGGACCGTGCCGTCGGCCAGCCGGACGCCCTCGACACGGTCCTCGCCGAGGATCTCGGTGGTCATCGCGTCGACGAGCACCCGGATCCCGAGCCGGCCCTCGACGCTGTCCTTGAGCATGGTGCCGGCCCGCTCGTCGAGCTGCATGTTCATCAGGTGGCCCAGGGCGTGCACCAGGGTCACGTCGCCGAGGTGGTTCTGCAGGCCGCGGGCCGCCTCCAGGCCGAGCAGGCCGCCGCCGATCACGACCGCGCGCTCGTGGTCGCGGGCGTACCGGATCATGCCGCGGGTGTCGTCGAGCGTACGGAACGCGAAGACGCCCTCGCGGAAGCCGTTCTCCGGACCGCTGATGTTGCTGATCGGGGGAACCCAGGCGCTGGAGCCGGTCGCGATGATCAGCTTGTCGTAGGGGGTGACCGTCCCGTCGGCCGCGATCACGGTGCGCGACCGCCGGTCGATCCGCTCGACGCGGGCGCCCGCGTGGAGAGTGATGTCGTTGTCGGCGTACCAGGCCAGATCGTTCAGGAAGATCCCGGCCTCGTCTTCCACCCCGGCGAGCAGGTTCGACAGCATGATCCGGTTGTAGTTGCCGTACGGCTCGTCACCGAACATCGTGATGGCGAAGTCACCGCCACGGTCCAGGATCTCCTCGACCGTACGAGCGCCCGCCATGCCGTTGCCGATGACGACCAGTCGCTGCCTACTCACAGCTGGACTCCCTTGATCATGCGTCGCGGCTCGCCCCGCACGGCCCTCGGGGCGTCACGGTCAGCCGCCCGGGGTGGTTCTCGGGCACCGGGCTCCAGCAGCGCGGCATTGCACGCTGTCCCCCGCCGTGTCGATGCTCCTGCATCGTTGGGCCCGATATTCAGGGTGTCCGGTCACACGGGGCCGGGACCTTCGGCCGGTCCCGACCGCCCCGAAATGCCCGCCGACCGCTCACCGGAAAAGGGCCGGCCGCGGGAGATCGCGGCCGGCCCTTTCCCGTGGGCTGACGGCTAACCGACCGTGACGAGGCGGGCGGCGTCGAACCGCCGCAGCACCAGGTCGGCGACGGCGGGATCGTCACACAGCGGCGGGGTCACCGTGTCCGCGCCGGCCGAGTGCAGCGTGCGGTAGAACAATCCGTCCGCCAGCAGGTAGGCGGCGATCGCGACGGTGCGGGCGCCCTCGGAACGCAGGCGTGCCACGACGTCGGGAACCCGCGGGCCGGCGCCCGAGGTGTAGCCGAGTTCGACGCGGCCGGGAAGCTGGGCGGCCGTCTCGCGGATGCCGGCCACCCACAGCGGATCCGACGAGCCGGCGGACGCCAGCACGATCGCGTCGGCGGCGGGCGGCAGGTGGCGCCGCAGGCTGTCGAGGAGTACGGGATCCGGGCCGAGTGGCGCCGCGACCGGGAAGCGGGTGCCCGCCACGGCCCCGGCGATGTCCACGCGCACGTGGTAGCCGGTGGACAGCAGCAGGGGGACGACGACCGCGTCCGTGCACGTGGGGACGATGTCGGCGACCTTCGGCTCCTGCACGTCGACGTAGCAGAGGCGAACGTCCAGACCGGGCCGGCGGCGTGCCACCGCGTCGGCAAGCTCCCGCATCTGCCGGCGCCCGGCGGGCGAGCGGGTGCCGTGGGCCACGGCGATCAGGGTGGTGGTCTCACTCATCGGGCAACTCCTCAAGGCTCTGCCCATGCCGAGGGCCTCGTCGCGGTACGGCGGAGGCCCGGGTCACGGGTCGGTGGAACGCGTCTCCCCCAGCGGCCCGGCACGGCATCAGGCTCGCGATCTCGTCCCGGCCGGCCGGCGCTTCGGCCCTTACCGGGGTGGGTGTCGTCGATGGTGGCCCGGCATGGGCATCGGGCGCTTCCAGGTCCGGCCTCGTCGCCGGCGACGGAGATTCAGTGGATCACTGGTGCGGACTTCTGATCTGACGGACGTCCCGCTCAGGCCGCCTCGTCGAGACGGAGACGGTAGCCGCGCTTGATCACTGTCTCGATGTGCTTGCCCGAGCCGAGCGCCGCGCGCAGGCGGGCCACCGCCACGTCCACCGCGTGACCGTCGTTGCCCCGGGGCAGCGCCGCCGCCAGCTGATCCTTCGAGACCACCGCGCCGGGTTTGCGGGCCAGCGCGGACAGGATCGCCATCGCGGCGGGGGCGAGGGCGTGCGGAACTCCGTCGATGAGGACGGCGTGCCCGCGTACCTCGAGGGTTGATCCGGCGACCGGGAGACGGACCGCGCGCCGCGGCAGCTCGTCGGTGACCGTCTTGATCAGTGCGCCCAGACGGAAGCGTTCCGGCATCACCACCGGGACCCCGCGCTCGATCAGCGGCGCGGCCGTGACCGGGCCGACGCAGGCGGCCAGGGTGCGGCACTCGAAGGCCTGCTCGACGTCGGCGCCGACCTCCCCGGCGATCTGCAGGAACGCCTTCACCGCGGGTGCGCTGGTGAACGTCACCGCGTCGATCTGCCCGGCCGCGACCTGTTCGGCGAGCCGCCGCACCGGGGCCGTGTCGGGCGGCAACGCCCACCGGTAGACCGGGACCTCGACGACGGCCGCGCCGGCCGCGCGCAGCGAGTTGACGAACTCGGTCTGCGGCTCGCCGTGCTCCTGCACGACGATCCGCTTGCCGGCCACGCCTTCGCTGAGCAGGCGTTCGAGGATCTCCTCGGAGGCTTCGGTCTTCGCCGCCCACTCCTCGATGAGGCCGGCCGCGCGGATCGCGCCGCACGGTTTCGGCCCCCGGGCGAGGATCCGGGCCTCCGACAGCACCCCGCGGAGTCTCTCCGCGAGACCCCACCCCTCGGCCGCCTCCAGCCAGCCGCGGAATCCGAAGCCGGTGGTCGCCACCACCAGGTGTGGCTCCAGGCCGATGCAGGCCTCCGTCGCCGCGTGCAGCGCCTCGTCGTCGATCAGTGGAATGATGGTGATCGCGGGTGCGCTGATCACCCGTGCCCCACGTCGCTCCAGCAACGCGGCCATCTCACTCCGGCGTCGTTCCGCGGTCACCGCCACGGTGAAGCCGGCCAGTGCGCCCTCGATCATCCGGTCCCCATCCTGTGCCGCTGTCCGTGCAAGAGTCCTAAGGCCTGGTTTCGGGACCGGCAAGTAAATGTTTCCGCGAGAATAACGGCCGGTCACTTGGTTGCCCGGAGCTGTTGTGACCAGTTGATCATGCGCCGGTGACATCGTCCGGACGCTCGAAGAGGGACCCGTCCACCCCCAGGATCCTCCGCACCTCCGCGATCAGATGGAACGCCGCGATCCGCCCGTCCAGCAGCCCGATCCGATAATCGGCGCCTACCTCGGGATCCTCAGCGATCTGCGGGTCCCGGTACCCGGCGGCGCCGTCGGCCCGCCCGGCGTCGTAGGCGACCAGAGCGTCGTCCATCGTTTCTCTCCCCCGGCGTCGCTGCGTTCTCCGTCGTCACGCGCACTCCCGCGCGCAACGTCGCGACAATCTCGCACACCGTGAAAGATCAACCCACCGTCCGACCGTCCGGATCCGCCCGGCCCACCGGGAGCATCCACCGGTACGGCCGTCGGTGGTACACCGGCAACCTGGCCGAAACCGTTCCGCGCCCGGTGCGACATGTGTCACGGCCGCTCGTGCGCTGCCGGCATGTCACCGGTCGCCGTCGTCTAACCGGCCGACCGGTCGCCTCCGCCGCCTCCGGGGCACCGACGGCGATCCACAGCGCATTCGACGTGGCCGGCAATCGCGGCACCGGTCGCCTCCGCCGCCTCCGGGGCACCGACGGCGATCCACAGCGCATTCGACGTGGCCGGCAATCGCGGCACCGGTCGCCTCCGCCGTCTCCGGGGCGCTGACGGCGATCCGCAGCGGGCTCGACGTGGCCGGCATCGCGGTGCTCGCCGAGACGACAGCGCTGGGCTGCGGGGTCCTGCGGGACGTCGTCATCGCCGCCACTCCCGGCCGCGTTCCGGCGGCCCGCGTCAGCGGTGACCCCCGGACAGGGAACCGCCCCGTGACCCTCAGGGCACGGGGCGGGCGGCCGACGTCACACCGGGAGGTGGGCGTGAGCGCGGCGCATCACCATCATGATCTCCCGGGCCAGTTGCCGGCCGGTCAGGTCGCGGACACGGTCGTCCAGGTTGAGTCCCAGCACCTGCCCGGCGGGCCCGACGGTGACGCTGATCGAGCCGTCCAGGCTCGTCGCCCAGCCGGCCGGTTCGGTGGTGTGGCCGGTACGGGTGGTCGCCGTGCCGAGCCACAGTTCCTGCCAGCCGTCGGCGGTCTCGCGTTCGTTCATGTGATCAACGGTATTGATCGACCGGGCGGGCCGACGCGGGCCGGTCGGCCCGACTCACCGGGCCCCGTCAGCAGACCAGGGCCTCCGGCGCGATCGTGGCGGTGGAGCCGTCCACGGCGTAGGCGGTCAGGCTCGCCACCGTGCTGGCCGCGATGTTGTGCAGCGCCTCCTCGGTGAAGAAGGCCTGATGTCCGGTGATGAGCACATTCGGGAAGGTGACCAGCCGGCTGAACAGGTCGTCACCGGGCACCTCGTCGGAGAGGTCCTCGAAGAACAGGTCCGCCTCCTCCTCGTAGACGTCCAGGCCGAGATGCCCGATCCGGCCCGTCCGCAAGGCCCGCAACACGGCGGCCGTGTCGACGAGAGCGCCCCGGCTCGTGTTGATCAGCATGACGCCGTCGCGCATCAGGGCGATGCGCCGGTCGTCGATCAGGTGGTGGGTCTCGGGCGTGAGCGGGCAGTGCAGGGTGACCACGTCCGACTCGGCGAGCAGCGTCTCCAGCGGCACGTACTCCGCGCCGGCCGCGACCGCCTCGTCGCTCGGGTACGGGTCGGCGGCCAGCACCCGGCAACCGAACCCGGCCATGATGCGGATGAAGCAGACACCGATCTTCCCGGTGCCGATCACGCCGACGGTCCGGCCGTGCAGGTCGAAGCCGAGCAGCCCGTTCAGGGCGAAGTTGTGCTCGCGGACCCGGTTGTAGGCGCGGTGGATCCGGCGGTTCAGGGCCAGGACCAGGCCGGCGCAGTGTTCGGCCACCGCGTACGGCGAGTAGCCCGGCACCCGGGTGACCGACAGCCCGAACTTGCGGGCCGCCGTCACGTCGACGTGGTTGTAGCCGGCCGAGCGCAGCGCGACCAACTGGACCCCGGCCGCGGCGAGTCGTTCCAGGACGGGAGCGCCCAGGTCGTCGTTGACGAACGCGCACACCGCCTCGCATCCGGCGGCGAGGGCTGAGGTCTCCGGTGACAGCCGGGGCTCCAGGAAGACCAGCTCGTGGCCGGCCTCCTGGTTCGCCCCGGTCAGGAACCGGATGTCGTACGGCTTGGCACTGAACACGGCGACACGCATGCCATCACAGTAAGGGCCCGCCCGGCACGGGACGGCTGGGCCGCGGCGTGGCCTGGGCGACACCTGTCGGGACAGACCGGTTCGGGGTCACGCGTTCGCCGTACGCGGGAGAAGCCCCGACGCGCGCCAGAGAGCGGTGCCCGGGCCGCCGATCAGATCGAGATCGGACAGGAAGGTGACCACCCGCTCGCCCGCCCATCGCATGGTCTCGCGGAAGTGCGGGTTGGCACGCGCGGCGCGGCGCCCCTCCTCCGGGTCGATGCCGACGGCCCGGTAGACGCGGGGGTCGACGAGCCGGGTCCCGGTCAGGTAGGCGGCCCGGCCGATGACCAGCTTGTCGAAGGCGAGACGGCCGCGGCCGGCGGCGCGGATCTGGCGGGCCAGTTCCTCGCGGGCGTAGCGGACGTGCCGTGCCTCCTCGACGACGTGGATGCGGGAGACCATCCGGACCAGCGGCTGCACGTTCTCGTCGTTCATCGCCTCGCGCTGCAGGGTGTCGAGGATCTCTTCGGCGATGAGGATGGCCGCGTACATGCGGGGGCCGACGCCGGTGTGGGCGATCCATTTGCCGAGCCACTGGTTGACGCCGGCCGGCTGGTAGAGCGGGGCGTCCAGGCGGGCGATCATGCGGCCGAACATCACCGAGTGGCGGCACTCGTCGCCGATCTCGGTGAGCGCGTACTGGGCGTGCGGGGCGGTCGGGTCCTGTTTGAAGTACTCCCGGATGAGCAACTGCATGAGGATCGTCTCGAACCAGACGCCGAGGCCCGCGATGCTGGCGACCTCGTGCTTGGTGAGCTCGATGCGCTGATCCTCGGTCATCCGCTCCCACAGCGCGGTGCCGTAGAGGCTGGAGCGGTGCGGGGGCACGAAGTACTTGCCGGGGACGAACGGCGCTTCCCAGTCGATTTCCACCTCGGGGTCGTAGGAGTGCTCGGCGGAGGAGCGGAGCAGACGGGTGGCGGTGCGGTCCCGCTCGGTGGGAGTGGTGGTCATCCGTACCTCCGAAAGCTTGACGTTACCGGCGGTAACAGTTACTTCTAGTACTATGAACTCGGTCACTCCGCCAGTCAATCCCGGCCCCCCAGGTGGCTCATCAGGCGCCAATCGGGGCGACGGCCGCCGCGGCAGATGGGACGGTCACCGTGAACAGCGCCGGGCGGAGCTGACCGCCGCCGCCATCGAGGCGATCCGGATGCACGGGCCCGACATCGGCATGGAGGCCATCGCCGCCCACGCCGGCGTCAGCAAACCGGTCCTCTACCGCTACTTCGCCGACAAGTCGGAGCTGTGGCTGGCCGTCGGCCAGCAGGCCGGCGCGATGGTCATCGAAGCGATCGTCCCGGCCGTGGCGGCGGTCCGGGAGGAACGCGCGATCGTCGCCGCCGCCATCGACGTCTACCTGGCGCACATCGAGGCCGACCTCAACCTGTACCGGTTCGTCGTGCACCAGCCGGACATCGCCCGGCACCGCGACGTGGTCGCCGATGTGATGGACACCGTGGCCAGCGGCCTGGCCCGGATCTTCGGCGACCGGCTGCGGGCCCGCGGCCTCGACTCAGGCGCCGCGCTGCCGTGGGCGTACGGGGTGGTCGGCTACGTGCAGGCGGTCGGCGACTGGTGGCTGCGCCAGCAGCAGCCGATCAGCCGGGAAGCACTCGGCGACTACCTGACGACCTTCCTCTGGGGTGGCATCGCCGGCATCCGCCGGGCCGCTGACCTCCCCGGCGGACTCGCCGCACATGAAGGGTGGGCCAGAGACCAGTGAGCACCGACGAGGAGGAGTACCGAGGGCCGGCCACGTTACGCATCGACGACGACCGCACGGTCGCGGTCGAGGTGCGCATGTCGGCCCACTTCGACCCGGTCGAGGGCCGGTTCCGCTGGGCCGGGCGCACCGGGCCGGACGATCTGTTGCGCGAACGGGTCAGCGGCGGCCTGCGAACGGCGACGATCATCGTCCCCGGTTCGCCGGAGACCACGGTGAAGCTGAGCGACCCGGACCCCTGGGGCGGCGTCCGGATCTCCGGCGCCGGCACTCCACCGTGGTTCACCCCACTGCCGAAGGAGCCGCAGGATGCCCACTGACCAGCACTTCGACGTCCTGATCATCGGCGCCGGCCTCTCCGGGATCGGCGCCGCCTGGCGGCTGCGGAAGCAGCGCCCGCACGACACGTACGCCATCCTCGAGGCACGCGACGCGATCGGCGGCACCTGGGACCTGTTCCGTTACCCCGGCGTCCGCTCCGACTCGGACATGTACACGCTCAGCTACCCGTTCCGCCCGTGGCGCGAACCGGAGTCACTGGCGTCCGGCGACAAGATCCGGCAGTACATCCAGGACACCGCCGACGAGGCGGGCATCACCGGGCACATCCGTTTCGGCACCCGCGTGGTACGCGCCGAGTGGTCCACCGCGGACGCCCGATGGACCGTCCACACCGCCGACGGCGGCATCCTGACCTGCGGCTTCCTCTACGGCTGCGCCGGCTACTACAGCTACGACCAGGGCTACCAGCCGGACTTCCCAGGACTCGGCGACTTCACCGGGCGGGTCGTGCACCCGCAGTTCTGGCCGGACGACCTCGACTACCGGGGCAGACACGTCGTCGTCATCGGCAGCGGCGCCACCGCCGTCACGCTGGTGCCGGCGATGGCCGCCGACGCGGCGCACGTCACGATGCTGCAGCGCTCCCCCACCTACGTCACTCCCCTGCCGGACCGCGACGTGATCGCCGACCTGGCCCGTCGCCTGCTGCCACCGAAGGCCGCCAACCGGGTGGCACGGGCCAAGAACATCCTGCTCACGCAAGGCTTCTACCAGCTCGCGAGACGGCGGCCCAAGCTCGTGCGCCGCGCGTTGCGCCGCGTCGCCATCCGCTTCCTGCAGAACCCGGGGTACGTGGACGAGCACTTCAAACCGCGCTACGACCCGTGGGACCAGCGGCTGTGCGTGATCCCGTCGGGTGACCTGTACCGGTCGATCACCGACGGCCGCGCCTCGGTGGTGACCGACCACATCGACACGTTCGTCCCGGAGGGCATCCGCCTCCGGTCGGGAACGGTTCTCGAGGCCGACGTCGTCGTCTCCGCCACCGGGCTGTCCCTGCTGCCGATCGGCGGCATCGAACTCGCCGTCGACGGCGCGCCGGTGAAGGTCGGCGAGACGGCCGCCTACCGCGGGCTGATGCTCAGCGGTGTCCCGAACTTCGCCTACTGCATCGGCTACGTCAACGCGTCCTGGACGCTGCGCGCCGACCTGTCCCACCGCTACCTGCTGAAACTGCTCGACCACATGGAACGCCACGGCTACACCACCGCCACGCCCACCGCCCCGGCCACCACCGGCCGCCCGCTGCTCGACCTCTCGTCCGGGTACGTGCAACGGGCCCTCGACAGGTTCCCGCGCCAAGGCGACCGCGACCCGTGGCTGGTCCGGCAGAACTACCTGCGCGACGTGCTCGCCACGCCGCGCGCCGACGTCACCCGCGACATGAGTTTCACCCGCCGTCCCGTACCCGTCCGCTCCGACGTGAAGGTGGCTTCATGACCCGACTTCCCGAGTACCGGTTCTCCGGGCGCACCGCCGTGCTCACCGGCGCGGCCAGCGGCATCGGCGAACAACTCGCCTACGGCCTGGCCTTCCGCGGCAGCCACCTGGTCCTGATCGACGTCGACGAACAACGGCTCGCGCCGGTCGCCGACCGGATCCGTGGCGCCCACCCCGCCCTCCAGGTGGAGACGATCGTCGCCGACCTCGCCGACCGGGCCGCGGTCGAGGCGGCCGCCGCGCGGGTGCTCACCGGGCATCCGGCGATCGGCCTGCTCGTCAACAACGCCGGGATCGCGCTCGGCGGACGGTTCGACCAGGTGTCGGTCGAACAGTTCGAGAAGGTCATGAACGTCAACTTCCGGGCGCCGATGCTGCTCACCCACGCACTGCTCCCGGCGCTGACGGCGGCGCCCGGCGGGCACCTGGTCAACGTGTCCAGCCTGTTCGGGCTGATCGCGCCGCCCGGGCAGACCGCCTACAGCGCCAGCAAGTTCGCGCTGCGCGGATTCAGCGAGTCACTGCGCGCCGAACTCGCCGACAACGGGACCGGCGTGACGACGGTCCACCCCGGGGGCATCCGCACCCGGATCGCGGAGTCGGCGCTGGTGGGCTCACGCGTACCGGAGGAGGAGGTCGAACCCAACCGGGAAGTCTTCGCCGCGCTGCTCAGCTATCCCCCCGGCAAGGCCGCGGAGCAGATCCTGCGGGCCGTCGCGAAGCGAAAGGCCCGGCTGTTGATCGCCACCAGCGCCAAGGCGCCGGACATCCTGGCCCGGCTCCTGCCGGTCGGTCACGCGCGGATCGTGCGCGCGCTGACCACCGCGTCGGTGTCCCGCGGCCCGCGCCCGGCCAGATCGGTGGTCCAGCGGTGAGACATCTGGACGTACGCGGAACCCGGATCCGATGTCACGAGAGCGGGGATCCGGCCGCTCCGCCGGTGGTCCTGCTGCACGGCATCGGCCGCAGCCTGGAGGACTGGGCGGCGCAGCATCCGCTGCTCGACGGCGAGTACCGGGTGATCAGCATGGACATGCCCGGCTTCGGCCTGTCGCAACGGATGCCGTCGCCGACGACGCTCGGCGTGCTCGCCGACGGCGTGTGGGCGACACTCGACGAACTCGGCGAGACCCGTCCCGTGCACCTGATGGGCAACTCGCTCGGCGGCGCGGTGTCCATGACCATGCTGGCCGGGGCGCCCGAGCGGGTGTCCACGGTGACCCTGGTGAACAGCGCCGGATTCGGCAAGGAGGTGACCGTCGCGCTGCGCCTGCTCGCCGTACCCGGGCTCGGCCGGCGGATGCTGCGCCGCGTCGACAGGCTGACCGCGCCCCGGATGGAACGCATGATCTTCGCGGACCGTGCGCTCGTCACACCGGAGCGCGTCGAGATGGCCATCCGGATCGCCCGGCAGCCGGACTTCGCCTCCGTCTACCTCGAGATCGCCAAGGAGCTCGGCGGGTTGCGGGGCGTCGCCGCGGCCTGGCGTGCCGACCTGCTCGCCCGGTGCGCCGCGCACGTGAGACCCACGCTGCTCGTCTGGGGTGATCGTGACCTGATCCTGCCGAGTGCCCATCTCGCCGCCGCGCGCACGGCGTTTCCGCACGCCCGGTGGCACCTGTTCGCGCGTACCGGCCACATGCCGCAGATCGAGCGGCCGGAGGAGTTCGCCGGCCTGGTACGCCCGATGCTGGCGAAGGTCTCCGTCTGAGGCCCCGGTCCAGGCGGCGTCAAGGCTGGCCGCGGCCGTGCACACCGCGGTGAGGCCCCGGTCCAGGCGGCGTCAAAGCTGGCCGCGGCCGTGCACACCGCGGTGAGGCCCCGGTCCAGGCGGCGTCAAAGCTGGCCGCGGCCGTGCACACCGCAGTGAGGCCCCGGTCCAGG
>NZ_JBFAMR010000040.1:0-2983 GCF_040656595.1 Actinoplanes sp. NPDC049802 | reverse complement strand
GCGGCGTCAAAGCTGGCCGCGGCCGTGCACACCGCAGTGAGGCCCCGGTCCGGGCGGCGTCAAGGGGGCGCCGCCCGGACCGCCGGCGATCGCGCACCCGGCTACTGGTCGGCGGGCCGGCGGACGGTGACGTCGTGGCGGGCGAGATGACCCGGCAGCGCGTCGCGGGTCTCTCCGGCCCGCAGCCCGCGGCCGGTGTCCGCGTCGACGACGACGACCGTGAGCTGGAAGATCTCGTCGCCGCCGCGTTCCAAAGCCGGCGTGTCACAGGTGAAACTCCGGCCACCGCGGCAGGCGCCCGCGACATGGTAGGAACCCGTCCCGTGCCGCCACAGCAGCCAGATCTGGTGCTCGGCGGGAAGCCCGGCCTCGCCGCTGACGGTCGTGCCCGCGGTGAGGGTGTCGCCGTCGTTCGGCCGGCCGATGCTGATCGACGCGGTTTCCGGGGCCCGGGCGCGGGCCGGGCCGGTGGATTCGCGCACCCCGGCGCCGGGCTGGTCCGGCGCGGGCGGCACAATACTCGCGAGCGGGTCCGCGGGTGTGCTGCCATTCGCCGGTGACGAAGGCGATGACCTGCCGTTCTTCCCCCGTCCCGGTCGCGTTCCGGGCTCGAGGTGATCGCCAGCCGCGGGCGGCGTCCGTGCGTAGGGCGCGATCCCGGAGTAGGCGGCGGCAGCGGAGGCCTCCGCGGTGACCGGCGCCTGCGTGCCGGCGGCCGGCGGCGGCCGGAACTCCGCGCGTCCCGGCGACAGCCCGACCGCGGAGGCCACGACGGCGCCCAGCCCGACCGCGGCGAGGGTGACGCTCAGAGCGGGCCGCTTCCGGGTGGCCTGCCCGACCACCGCCAGACCGGCCGTCGCCCCGAGCAGCCGATCACGCCTCGCACGCTGCGCGGCCGGCGCGTCGCCGCCCACCGTTTCGACGGCTGCCGCGGCGGTCGGGCGGTTCGATCCGGTACGGGCCGCGATCGTCTCGTTCGACAACACCCTGGTCTCCGCCAGCTCGTCGAGCGTCGGGCGCCTCCGGGCCGGCGATGCCGGATTCCCGTGCGACTCGTGGGGCGCGGAACTTCGGGAAGTGAATGCCATCGAATGCCTTCCGCCTGGTCGGAGGCCGCCGGTTGACCGCGGCCGGTGATCAGGGCCACCGGTCTACCGCCGGCCCGTCCCTCCCGGGCCGGCCGGCGGTGAGCCCGTCAGCCGGAGGACGGCCCTTGGCGACACCGTCCGTCCCGATAACCGGGACACTCCCGACTTGGATGCGGTTGTCCAGAGTGCCGGAAATGTGGCAAGGCTCTCTCGCCGCTCGCCGTCCATTGCGGACGGACGGCACACTGACGTGATGGAGGAGATCGACATCGCGGTGGCAGGCGGCAAACTACGGGTGCTGAGCTGGCCGGGGGACGGTCCGACGGTGCTGGCGGCACACGGCATCACCGCCAACGCCCTGTCCTGGGCTTGCGTCGCCCGCGAGCTGCGCGGGCGCGTACATCTGATCGCTCCTGATCTGCGGGGCCGCGCCGGGAGCGCGCATCTTCCCAGACCGTTCGGCATGGCCGCGCACGCCGCCGACCTCAGGGAGGTGTCCGACCATTTCGGAGTCACACGGCCTGCTCTGGTCGGCCACTCGTTGGGCGCGTTCGTGGTGGCCGCCACCGCCGCCCGCTACCAGGTGGGCCCGGTGCTGATGGTCGACGGCGGAATCCCGCTGCCCGTGCCCCCGGACATCGACGTCGACGTGGCCCTGCACGCGATCATCGGCACGGCGATGCGCCGGCTGTCGATGACGTTCCCCGACGCCGACGCCTATCTCGGCTACTTCCGGGACAATCCGGCGCTGGGTCACTATTGGACCGCAGGCCTGGAGGCCTACATCCTGCGTGACTTCACCGGAAGCGGCTCCTCCTGCAACCCCGACGCGATCCGCACCGACGCCCGCGACATGCTGACCTGCCCGGCCCCGGCACCCCACCCCCTGCTGTGGGCGCCCCGCGGGCTGAGGGACGAACCGCGCGGAATCTACCAGCAGGAACACCTGACCGGAGTGGACGCCGAACTGATCCCCGACGTCAACCACTACACGATCCTGGAAGGCGCCGGAGCCGCACGCGTGGCTCAACGGATCATTAGTCTCGTCTCATGACCACCGAACTGTCCGTGATGGAGGCGCTGCACTCCACCCCGGCCCGCCGATACCTGTCCACCGAGCCGATCGCCGACGACGTGATCCGGGACATCCTGGACGCCGCGATCCGTGGCCCGTCCGCCGGAAACGGCCAGTCCTGGGCCTGGATCGTGATCCGCGACCCGGAGACGAAAAAGCAGATCGCCGGGTGGTACAGGGAAGGCTGGGAGCGCCACTACGGCTCCCGCCGCGAACAGATCCTGAACGCCCCCGACGGCGGCCCGATGAGCAAAGCCAGCTTCCTGGCCGCCGACCACCTGGCCAACCACCTCGAAGAGGCCCCCGTCTGGATCATCCCGGTGCTGCTCGGCGCCGCGAAGTCCACCAACCCGCGCCTCGGCTCGTCGATCTACGGCGCCGTGCAGCACCTGATCCTCGCGGCCCGCGCCCACGGCCTCGGCGCCACCCTCACCACCCTGCACATCGGCCACGAGGACGACGTCCGCGAACTGCTCGGCCTCCCCGGCGACGCCCTCACGATGGCGCTGATCCCGCTGGGCCACCCCGCCAAGGGCCGCTGGTCCCAGCCGAAACGCCGCCCCCTCGACGAGGTGGTCCATTTCGAGAAGTTCAAAACCCGTTGATCGTACGCCTGGGCTGAAACGGTTTTCGTACTCGCGCGGGCTCGCTGCGACTCCAGGCCGCAGCGAGCCCGCCGGGCTTCACCACACCAAGGCCACAACACGCCCGCCGAGCTACCACCACTGGGCTTGACCCGTTTCGACGGACAGGGTCGATGAGTTGATCTTCAGGCTACCTTGAGCGCGGGTAGCAGGCTGATGACGGTGCCGCCTTCGTA
>NZ_JBFAMR010000039.1:13641-72697 GCF_040656595.1 Actinoplanes sp. NPDC049802 | reverse complement strand
GTCCTTGATCGCTCATGCCGCCGTCATGAGCCGGAGCCGGGCCCGATGATTCGCTCGCGAGCTGCCGGTCTCGGCCGGCGCCCGGCGCCGGAGTCACCGCGTCCCCGTCTTGCCCTACCACAACACCAGCCTAGCCGGTTTTTTGCGAGCTTAGCTCGCCTTTCCCGGCTTAGCGGCCTCTCATGGTCTTACTACCATTTGTGACCATTTTTCATGGTACGGGACCGCCGGCCACACCGAACAGGGACGGCGGACCAGCACCCGGTACGCGGAGCGGCCGCCCCTTGGTGGTCGGCGTGTGTGGGGTCGCCGGCGGCTGGTTGTGGGGGCTGTTCCGGGCTCGTGAGGCCGGCCGTCCCCGGCGGGTCGGCCGGTCCCGGCGTGCGGCCGCCCTCCGCGCGCCGGGACCGGCCTGCTCAGGCGCCGCCGTCCGGCCGGCTGAAACGCAGCGGCAGCGGACGGTCCGGCGAGTCCCCGGCGGAGTCTCGCGCCGGGGTGTGCCCGGCCCACGGCGCGCCGCCGTACCCCTCCCGGGCCGACCCGTAGCCGGGCACCGGACGGCCCGCCACCGGCAGATCGCCCCGCTGCGCCGCCGTGATCCGCCGGGTGACCGCGTCGGACAGCGGATCCGGCGACGGGGCCGGCTCGCCACGCCCCACCTCCGGCCAGCCCGCCGGGATCGGCGCGCCCGGCCCGGCCACCGGCTCGGTGCGCGGCGCCGCGGGCGGATCCCCGGCCGGCTCGCCCCGGTCCGTCCCGTCGCCACCCGGCCACAGCCGGGGCCGACGGCGGGCCGCCAGATCCTCCGCCCAGCCGAAGACGGCCACCGCCACCGCCGTCAGCCCGAACGCCACGGCCAGCGTCACCGGCGGTTCCAGCAGGCCGTTCAGGTCGTCGAAGTGAATGCGCTCCAGCAGCGGCCACACCGCGGCGATCGCCACGCCGTGCCACAGGTAGATCGTCACCGCCCGCGCGTTGAACAGCGTGACCAGCCGGGCGGCCGGGCGCGACCGGGACAGCCAGGCGGTCGACGGCTCCCAGCGCAGCAGCAGGAGCACCGCGGCGAGCGAGTAGACGGCCTGCGCCTCGGACGCCTCGTTCAGGTCCCATCCGGTGTCCGCGTGCCCCTGCGCCAGCCAGTACAACCCCAGACCGCCGAGCGCCGCGGACGCCGCCACGGTCAGTCCCGGGCTCATCCGGCCCAGCCGGCCGTCCCGGTGCGCGAACCCGGCCAGCCAGCACGCGCCGTACGTGGTGAGGTCCCACAGCGCCGACTCCACCGATCCGGGCAGGCCGAAGTCGCCGCGCTGCAGCACGGCCATCCCCAGCAGCGGCGCCGCCAGCAGCGGCCAGCCCACCCGCCGGAACAGCGGGTAGAGCAGCGGGGACAGCAGCACCAGCCACAGGTAGGTGCGGACGTACCAGAGGGCGTCCCAGACGAACGCCGCCTCGTCGCTGCCCGGCGGGTCACCCAGCGGCAGCACCCAGAACAGCAGGGTGGCCGGCCGGAACGGGTGCTCGCCGCCGGTCTGTGACGCCCATCCGAAGTGGAGCATCACGGGCACCGTCACCAGACCGAGCAGCCACACCGGAGGAAGCAGGCGGCGCAGCCGGGAGACGACCACCGGCCCGGCCGCGCGCCTGCTCAGCGAGGCGGCGGTCAGTGAGCCGGCCACCGCGAACATGACGCCCATGGCGGGGAGGACCACGGACAGCCACGGCCATCCGAAGTGGTGGTAGACGACGACCCGGACGATGGCGGCGGCACGGAGCACGTCCAGGTATCGATTGCGCACCGCGAAACCGTAGCGACGGCGTACGCGCCGCCGGGACCCTCCGGGCGGTCGGCAAGAACGCCTGAGCGGGTTACCCCGGTAGGAGGAAGAATGCCGGAATCCTGTGTGGGTGTGCGACGTGTGTGCTTCCCGGTTCTCCACGTCTGCGCAGCTCAGCGGGATCTCGGGGGGTTCCGGGCGGAATCCGGGGGCGGGCCGGCCGGAATCCGGGCCAGTGACCGGTGATCGTCCACCGGAGTTGGTCAACCGGCGAGCGCCCCGGAACGGCCGGAGCGCCGGTGAGACGAGGGGTCGACGGGGTATGCGGAAACCTTCGGTGGTGCTCGGTGTGGCCGCCTTGGCGCTGGTCGCGGGAGGGTTCACCGCGCGGGCGCTGGCGTACGAGCCTCCGGTGGGCCAGCCCGGCGAAGCACAGCGGTCCGGTGACCGGGCGCTGCCCGGCCACGACGCGACGCTCACCGGCTGGGGCGGCGCCCCGTCCCCTTCGGACAGTTCGGTGTCACCGCCCGGGCGGGAGCCGTCCGCGGACGGGCCATCGCAGGCTGAGCCGTCCCGGGATGACCCGTCGCGGGATGATCCGTCCCGGGACGAGCCGTCGCGGGATGACCCGACCCGGGGCGAACCGTCTCAGGGCCGGTTCTCGCTGGAAGCGCCGGCCGAGGAGCCCCTGCGGCGTGCCGCCCGCCCGGCCGGTGACCCGATCGCCGCGTCCCGGACCGCCATCACCGCGGCGTCCGTCTCGTCCAGCCCGCAGGCCCCGGTGCAGCAGCAGATCCTGGCGCTGGCCAACCGGCATCGGCGGGACGCCGGCTGCGGCCCGCTCACCCTGGACCGGCGGCTCATCGAGGCGGCCAACCGGCACGCCGCCGACATGGCCCGGCGCGGCTACTTCGACCACGAGTCGCCGCGCGGCGAGCGGGCCGGATCACGGGTGACCGACGCGGGCTACGAGTGGAGCCGCTACGGGGAGAACATCGCCCGTGGCCAGGACAGCCCGTACCAGGTGATGAACGAGTGGATGGAGAGCCCCGGCCACCGCCGGAACATCCTCGACTGCCGTCTCGACCAGATGGGTGTGGGCCTGGCCCTGTCGGATCGCGGCACGCCGTACTGGGTGCAGGAGCTCGCCACTCCCCGTTGACTGATCCTCACTCCCCGTAGGCGGAGTTCGCTCAAGCGGACATGCGGTGTGCCGATGGCATACCGGTTTCATGTCACCGTCCTTCCCCACAGGTCACCGGTGGGACGGCTGTGCTTCCATGTGCGGACACTCGTGAGGTTCGTTCGCGACGGTGGGGACCGGAGTGCGTGACTCACGCGAGCCGCGGCTCCAGGCCGGTCGCGAACGAACCTCATCCTGGGGAGGGATGAGATTTGGCAACGAGACGGGTTTCCGCCCGCTTCACCGGCGCCGTCATGGCGACGCTGGTGGGTGGCGGTCTGGGCGCTTTCGCGCTGACGCCGGCGAGCGCCGGCGCCGCCGCGCCGGTGACCGCGGCCGTGACCACCTCGGTGGTCACCAAGGCGGCCGCCGCGTCGTGCGCGACCGGCAAGTACCAGAAGCAGGTCGAGGGCTACCTCAAGCAGCTGGGCGGGTACGGCACGGTGACGGTCGACGGCAAGCAGTCCGCCGCCGACTGTGCCGCGATCGTGAAGTTCCAGAAGCGGTTCGGTATCCAGCCGGCCAAGGGACTCGCGGGCCCGACCACCAACGACGTCGCCAAGCGACTGGCGGCGACGAAGACGTCGTCCTGCAAGCCGAAGAAGAAGGGCATCACCTTCTGCGTCGACCTGACACATCAGACGACGTGGGTGATGAAGAACGGGAAGGTGCACACCAAGCCGACCGTCACCCGCACCGGGTACAAGGGCTACCGGACCCCGGCGGGCACCTTCTCGATCAACAAGCGGACGAAGAAGGAGTGGTCCGACCCGTACGAGGTGTGGCTGCCGTACTGGCAGCGCTTCATCGGCGGGCGGGGCTTCCACCAGACCACGACCTACATCCACGACAAGTGGCGCGGGTCGCACGGCTGCGTGAACCTGCTGCAGTCCGACGCGAAGCTGTACTACGAGATCGGCAGGATCGGCATGACGGTGAAGGTGTTCGGGCGCCGTCCCGGCACCTGATCCACCGACAGGCGTGTGGGTTTCGGGTGCGTACCGCACCCAAAACCCACACGCTTGTTCTTCACGGCGCGCAACACCCGGTATGCGGGACATCCACGCCGGAGGCGAGCTCTCGACCGTGTGGGGTTCGGGTGCGGTACGCACCCGAAACCCACACGCCTGTCGGTGGCGCCGGACGGCCCGGGGTGGGCGACTGATCGCGACCCCTTGTCGAATGGGGACGCGTAGCCGTACGAGACAGGGGTTTTCCCGGCATAGAGTGGCCTCTGTGTCTCGCGCCCGCTCACGTGCCGTGATCCTGTCCCTCGGTGTCCTCCTGCTGCTGCAGACCGGCGCCTCCTGCGACGACGAGGCGAGCGCCGTGCGGCTGGGATCGGCCGAGGTCGGGACAGTCGACGAGATCGTCGAGGCGCCCGGCACGGTGACCGCCCGGACCGCCGCCACCCTGACCGCCCCGGCCGCCGGCACCCTCCGCGAGCTGATGGTGGAGCCGGGCGAGGCGGTGAGGAAGGGCGACGTGCTCGCCGTGATCGACTCGCCGGAGCTGATCCGGCGGCGCGACGCGGCCGGAGAGGCCCTCGACCAGGCGCCGTCCGGCGGTGGCGTCGGGATCGGCGGGACGGCCGAGTTCACGGCGGTGCGGCAGCGGACCGACGAGCAGGCGGCGGACGCGTTCGAACAGGCCCGCGACGCGGCCGGGAAGATCGCCGACCAGCAGGTCCGCAAGGCGCTGCTGCGCCAGGTCGACGCGGCCGAGAAACAGTACGAGACCGCGTCCGCCGCCTCCGCCGCGGCGCTGCGGTCGGTGCAGCGCGGCGTCGCGTCGCTCGGCCGCGCCATGGGCGCCCTCTCCGCGGCGCAGCGGTTGCAGGCGGAGCAGGCGTACGAGCTGGCCGACGCCGCCGTCGACGCCCTCACCCTGAAAGCCCCCGTCTCCGGCGTGGTGCAGTACGGCGGGCCGCCCCAGACCGGCGGCGGCTCCCTGGCCGGGCTGCTGGAGAGCGGCGGCCAGGTCCCGCAAGCAGGCGGAACGGTGTCGTCCGGGGTGGACGCCGCCGTGCCGGAGGGCGGTTACGTGGCGGCCGGCACCCCGGTGATCACCGTGGTCGACACCGGGCGTCTCGGGCTCTCCGCCGAGGTCGACGAGACCGACGTGCTGCTGGTCGAAGGCGGCGTCGAGGCGGAGGTGGAGCTGGACGCCGCCCCCGGCGCCCGCTACCCGGCCACGGTCCGTGCCGTCGACCTGCTGCCCACCACCTCGGCCCGCGGCGGCGTCTCCTACCGGGTCCGCCTCGACCTCGGCGACGGCGACTTCCCGGACAGCGGCGAGGCCGCCCCCGACCCCCGTCCCGGGATGAGCGCGGTGATCCGGCTGAAGGTGCGGCAGGCCGCCGGCGCGGTCACCGTGCCCGCCTCCGCCGTGGTCAGCGCCGACGGCCGGGACACGGTCTGGGCGGTCCGCGACGGGAGGTACACGGCCGTCCCGGTGCGCCTCGGCGTCCAGGGCGAGGACACCGTGCAGATCCTGTCCGGCGTCGGCGCGGGGGAGCGGGTGGTGATCGCCGGCGCCGACCAGGTGAGCGCCGGCGAAGAGGCGCCATGAGCGCATCGGGCAGCGCTCCCGCGATCGTCGCCGACAACGTGAGCCGCACCTACGAACTGGACGGCGTCTCGGTGCCGGCGCTGCGCGGCGTCTCGCTCACCGTCGAACCCGGCGACTACGTGGCCATCGTCGGCACCTCCGGCTCCGGCAAGTCGACACTCATGCACCTGCTCGGCGGCCTGGACCGGCCCACCGGCGGGACCCTGCTGATCGGTGGCCGCGACGTCGCCCGGCTCACCCCCAACGAGCTCGCCGAACTGCGCAACACCACGATCGGGTTCGTCTTCCAGTCGTTCCACCTGCTGGCCCGCACCACCGCGCAGGACAACGTCGGCCTGCCCCTGGTCTACCGCGGCATCGGGCGCCGCGAACGCCGGGAACGCGCCACCGCCATGCTCCAACGCGTCGGCCTCGCCCACCGGACCACCCACCGCCCCAACCAGATGTCCGGCGGCGAACAGCAGCGCGTCGCCATCGCCCGGGCCCTGGTCACCGGCCCGTCGGTGCTGCTCGCCGACGAGCCCACCGGCAACCTCGACTCGGCCACCGGCCAGTCCGTGCTGGCCCTGCTCGAATCACTCAACGACGACGGCGTCGCCGTCGTCCTCGTCACCCACGACCGGGAGGTCGCCGACCGCGCCCGCCGGCAGATCGTGATGAAGGACGGGCTGATCAGTGCGAGTCGCTGAGGCGTGGCGGGTCGCCCTCGACGCGCTGCGCGCCAACCGGCTGCGCAGCCTGCTCACCATGCTCGGCGTCGTCATCGGAGTGGCCGCCGTGGTCGCCCTGGTCGCCATCGGCACCGGCACCAAGGAACAGATCGAACGGCAGGTCGAGGGCCTCGGCTCCAACCTGCTGATCGTCGTGCCCGGCCGGCTCCAGGCCGGCGCCGCGCCCACCTCGTCACCGCTCACCCTCGACGACGTCGACGCGGTCACCCGGGTGGTCGGCGACCGGGCGCGGGTCGCGGTCACGATCAACTCCGGAGAGACGGTACGGGCCGGATCGCGTACCGGGTTCGCCAGCATGCAGGGCGTCCTCGAGACCACGCCGACCGTCTTCGTGCGGCGGCTCAACCGGGGGACCTACCTCACGCGTACGGACGTGAGCACCGGACGGCGGGTCGCGGTCCTCGGCGACGGCCTGTCCCGGCAACTGTTCGGCGACCGTGACCCGATCGGGCGGCAGATCACCATCGGGGGCGTCCGGTTCCGGGTGATCGGCACGTTCGAGCCGCTCGGGCAGAGCCTCGGCGTGGATCGGGACGGTGAGGTGCACGTACCGGTGACCGCCGCCCAGCGACTGCTCGGCACCGAGCGCATCGACGGCCTCGCCATCCGCGCCCCCGACCGGGAACGCATCGACCAGCTCTCCACCGCCGTCGTCGCCGCCCTCACCGAACGGCACCCGGACACCGACTTCTCCGCCGTCACCCAGGAACAGATCCTCGGTGTGCTCGGCGACATCCTCGGCGTGCTGACCGGGGTGCTCGCCGCCATCGCCGGGATCAGCCTGCTCGTCGGCGGCGTCGGTGTCTCCAACATCATGCTCGTCTCGGTCCGCGAACGGACGAAGGAGATCGGCCTGCGCAAGGCGGTCGGCGCCCGGCCCCGCGACATCGGCGTCCAGTTCCTCCTCGAAGCCGTCCTGCTCACCACCACCGGCGGCGTGCTCGGCATGCTCCTCGGCGGCGGTTCGGCCCTGCTCGTCGACCGGCTCAGCCCTGTCCCGGCCGCCCTGACCTGGTGGTCCATGGCCCTGGCCTTCGGAGTGTCGGCGGCCGTCGGGATCATCTTCGGTGTCGTCCCGGCGCAGCGGGCCGGCCGTCTCGACCCGGTCGTGGCGCTGCGTACCGAGTAACCCCTCAGGTCGCGCCCGGGCGTACCGAACTGTGGTTTCGGATCGGATCCCGGAGGAGAACAGTTGCCTGCTCGGCTGCGTGACCTGCACGGCGCCGCCCGTGCCGTCGCCTACCTGATGCTGGCGGCGGGACCGTACAATCTCATCACCGGCGTGTTCATGAAGACGGACGATCCGCTGCCCCAGCTGATCGCGCTCGGCGTCACCTCGCTGGCCCTGTTCGTGATCGGCGTGGTCTGCCTGCGCCGGCCGGAGCAGCTGCCCGCCTACTTCTGGTCGGCCGTGCCGTTCCTCGGAGTCACCGTGATCACCGGGCTCAACGTCGCCACCGAGGACGCCACGCTCGGCCCGCAACTGTTCTACCTGTGGCCGCTGCTCTACGCCGCGTCGTTCCTCGGCCGCGTGACGACCGCCCTGCTCATCGCGGCGATCTCCGCGGGGCACGCCATCGTCGCCTTCCAGTACACCGACAACGGTGAGGGCCTGCTCGACTGGCTCGCCATCACCGTCGCCATGTCGATGACCGCCATCGTCGTGGCCAGCCTCCGCGAACGCAACGACCGGCTTCGCGGCGTGCTGGAGACCCAGGCCACCTCCGACTCGCTCACCGGCGCCGCCAACCGGCGCGCCTTCGACGCCGAACTCGACCGCACCGTCACCCGGGCCGGGCCGCAGGACCCGTACGCCCTCGTGATGATCGACGTCGACCACTTCAAGACGATCAACGACACGTGGGGGCACGCTGTGGGGGACCGCGCACTGCGTACCGTCGCCGACGCCCTCCGCGCCGCCGCCGAGGACCGTGAGCACATGGTCGCCCGGCTCGGCGGAGACGAGTTCGCCGTCCTGCTGCGCGCCGCCCCGTACGCCGCCGTCCACTACGCCGAGACCGTCCGCACCCGGGTCGCGGCAGCCACCGACCTGCCGTGCGGACCACCCCGGCTCAGCATCGGCATCGCCGTCGCCCCCGACCACGCCACCGGCACCGAAGAACTGCAGCGCGCCGCCGACGCCGCCCTCTACCAGGCCAAGGAAGGCGGGCGCGGCCGCAGCATGCTCGCCACCCCGGCAGCCGTGGCCGTCTGACTCAGCCCTTCGGATCCACCACCGGATGCTCGGCCGTCGACTCGGTGAGCGCCTCCTCACCCTCGGCAGCCGGGCGCGCGCCGAGCGGCGCCCTGATCTCCGGAGACTTCCGGGGGTACGGGCCCCAACCGTCCCGCAGCACGTGAATGTAGACCGCCTCCAGGCACACCCCGATCCGCTCCACCAGATCGGTGTCCTCCGGTGAACCCAGCCGGATCGCCCGGGCGAAATGGTCCAGCGCCTCCATGTGCCGGTTCTGGTCGAAACAGCTGCGCCCGGCGTTCTCGTGGACCACACTGCGCACCGCCGCCGGCACGTCCGCGTCCACCGCCCGCTGGAACAGCCGGTCCGCCTCCATGTAGTCGCCCCGCAGCCGCAGCACGTGCGCCAGTTCCGCCTGCGCGATCACCTGCGACTGCAGGTCCCGCGCCGACTCGGCGTGCGCCAGGGCCAGCCGGGCGGCCGCCGCGGCCATGCCCAGCTCTCCCAGCAGGCGGTACACCTCCGCGCGTACGCTCAGAAGCCCCGCCTTGACGATGTTGTCGGCCTCCTCGGCCAGCGGGCCGTCCAGGCGCTCGCCCAGCTCACGCAACGCGTTGCGGTCGTCGACCACCTCGCGCAGCGTGCCACCGTCCAGCCGCCAGCGGATCGCGGAGAGATCGGCGGCGGTCAGCGGCAGATGCGGGGCCAGTTCCGGGCCCTCGGACCGCTCGCCCTCGCTGCTCTCGCCCGTCGCGGCCGTTGTCTTCCCGGCCTTCATCGTCGCCGCCTCGGCCTTCGCTGTCGCCGGCTGCTCCGGGGCCGTCGCCGGTGGCTCGTCCCCGCTCTCGCCCGCCTCGGTCCCGGCGCCGCCGGTCCTCGCCGGTGTCTTGGCGACGAACCAGCCGCTGCCCAGCGCCGAGTCCGCGTACCGCCGTGGCTCGGTGTCCGGCCCCGACGTCTCCAGCCGGGCGATCGGCCGCAGGTTGTGCAACGTCCCGTCCGCGTCCATGTACGGCTGGTCCGGCGTGGGCCCGTCGTCCGTACCGGTGAGCGGTTCCGGCGTGGGCCTGTCGCCTGTTCCGGTGGGCTGGTCCGGCGCGGCACCCTGACCGGGCGCGGTGTTCGCTCCCGGCCGGGTCAACGGGAAGCCGATCCGCTCCCGGGACGCGGTCTCGCCCTTGCCGGGGTCCGCCGCAGGCCGCGGCATCGCCACCGTCGGCCGTCCACCGGAGCCTCCGCCCCGGGCCTGATCTCCGTTCGTCCCCGGCACATCGGCCGGGTTCTCCCGGCGAGCCACGTCCGCGGTGTGGCCGACCGGACCGGACCGCGTTCCGGCCCGGTCCGCGGCGGTACGGTCACCGTCCGGCGTGCCTGCCCGCGGTGACATCGGTCCGGCGCTCTGCGGCTTGGCGCTGCCCGCCTCACGCCCAGCGGCGGGAAGATCGCCGAGTGACGCCGCGCGGGCCGCTCCGGGACCGGCCGGGCTCGTGGGACGCGGACCGGCCGCGCTCGTGGGTTGGGCACCGACTGGGTTCGTCGGCTGCGATCCGGGCGCGTTCGTGGGCTGCGGATCGGGAGGGCTCGTCGGCTGCGATCCGGGCGTGTACGTGGGCTGCGGATCGGGAGGGCTCGCGGGCTGCGATCCGGGCGTGTACGTGGGCTGCGGGTCGGCCGGAGCCTGACCTGGGCCGCCCGCGGCGGGCGATCCGGAAACCGGCGCCGCTGGCGCGGTGCCGTCCCCGCCGGACTGCCGGGACCGGCCACCATCGGCCGCGTTCACCGGCGGCACCGAGATCGGCGTCGCGGCGTTCCAACCCGGTTCTTCCGCAACCGGCCGGCCCGAACCCGGCGGGGTCGGCCACCCGGTCGCGGGCGGCTGCTGACCGGTTCCCTGCCACGCCGTTCCGGAAGTCGCCCGGCCGGCGCTGGACGGCCCCTGCGTGGCGGCGGGCGGCCAAGCGTTCTCCGGTCGCGCCGCATGCGGCTGGGCCGGGGCCTCCGACACCGGCTGGTCAGCGTCCGGTCGCACAGCGGGTAGCCACGCGACCGCCGCACCGGACCCCGGCTGAACCGGCGTACCGGGCTGCGTGGCCGTTCCCGGCTGGACCGGAACGCCGTGCTGGACGGGGCCGCCGTGCTGGCCAGCGGTTCCAGGTGGCGTAGGTGTTCCCGGCTGGACCGGAATGCCGTGCTGGCCCATGGTTACGGGCTGCGCGGCTGTTCCGGGCTGGACGGGAATGCCGGGCCGGCTCGGCACGCCGTCCTGAGCCGGCGGCCGAACCGGCGGAGGCCAAGCCGACCCGGGCGCCGGCTGCCCCGTACCGCCCTGACCGGGAATCACCGGCGGCCGGGCCGGGGACACCGGCCGCGACCCGGCGGGTGGCTGAGTCTCGTCCGGAATGATCGCCCACGGCCCGTCCCCCTCGGCGAGGAAGACGTGGGCCGCCCGGGGCGACCGCCGGGAACGCTGCTGCGGAACATCCGGCTGGACCTCGTCCGGCCGCCGGATCTCGCCGGTCACGTAGGGATCGCCCGTCTGCCAGGCCTCGCCAGCACGCCGCGGGTCGACCGGCACGTCGCCGTCGGCGGGCGTACCCCACCGGCCACCAGCCTGCTCGCCCGCGCTCGCGGACCACGGCGCGGCGACCGGATCGTGCGGCGTCCCGGCACGCGATGCGGCTTGCGAACCACCCCACTGTGCCGCTGCGTCATGCGGCGTTCCAGGACCGCCCCGTCGCGAGGCAGGATTCTCCGGGGCTCCCGCGGCGTGCGGGCCGGCATCCGTCCCACCCCATCGCCGGTCATCCGGGGACTGAGGCGCGGCAGCCTCTGCCGCCGGGCGGGCGGGTTCGACGGGCGGCTGAGGCCCGTTCGGCCCGATCACCCGAGCCGGCGGAACCGGCGCCGGCGCGGCGACAACCCGCGGCGCCACCGGCGGGTCCGCCTTGATCACGCGAGGCGCGGGCGGCGGAGTGGCCTGGCTCACAACCTTCGGTGGTGCGGGCGGAGCAGCCCGCCGGACCACCCGGGGCCCGTCGTTCCCTGTGGCCGGGGAGCCGGTCGCGCTGGAAGCCTCACCGTCCGGCCCCTGCCGGAGACCGGCCTCCCGCAGATCCCGGGTCTCCTCGGCCCCGGCCCCGGGCCGTTCCCGGCCGGCGTCGCCGTCAGGTCCGGCCACCTGCGGGCCGTGGCGCTCGGTGTCCACCGGCGCGCCGAAGGTCTGCCGGTCCCGCTCGCCGACCGGAACCTGCCGGCCCCGACCGCGTTCAGCGGCCGGGCCTTGCTGGTCCCGGCCCTGCTCGTTCACGGACCCGTAGCGTTCCGCGGACCGCGTGGCGTCGTGGGCCTGCCGCCCCCGGCCGTGTTCGTCGCCGATGCCTCGTGGGCCCGGCCCTTGCCGGGTGGCGGGGTCGGGTGCCGGCCGGTCGTGTTCGTTGCCGTAGCTCTGTGCGGCCCAGCCCTGGCGTGTGCCCGGGTTGTGTGGGCCCTCGTCGTGTTCGTTGCGGTAGTCCTGTTCGGCCCAGCCCTGGTGTGTGCCCGGGTTCTGTGCGCCCTCGCCGTGTTCGTCGCCGAAGCCCCGTGCGGCCTGGCCTTGCCGAACGCTGGGGTCTTGCGGGGTCCGTCCCTGCGGGACGGGGATGCCTTGCGCGGCCTGGCTCTGCTGGGCGCCGGGTCCCGGCGTGGGCCGGTCGTGTTCGTTGCCGGGGCCGCGCGGCGTGCGGTCCTGCTCGGCCGCGGGGTTCTGCGGCCCGCCGGGCCGGTCGACGCCGCGGTCGGCACGGCCGCTCAGGTCGACTGTCGGATCCGTGGTTCCGTTCGCGGCCACCCGCCGCTGGCCGGGCAGGAGGCGACCCACCTTCGACCGCCAGCCGCCCCGCTGCTCGGTGCTTTCGCGCGGGGCCTCGGGGGCCGATGCCTGCGCTGACCCGGCGGCCACCGGCCCGGACCGCTCACGTCCCGCGGCCCGACCCTGATCCGGAAGCCTCTGATCACCGGCCGCGGCGGGGAACGCGCCTCGCCCGTCCTCGTAGGCGGCGACGCTCCGGCCACCGCGCTGGTGGGCGGGCAGTTCGGCGGGCGGAACCTCGGGTCCCGGCGCGGAGGTCCCGGCCGTCTGATCCGGCGCCGCGGCCCCGCGCCGTCCGGTCGAAGCCGCCTCACGCCCGGCGGCATCCGCCTCACGTCCACCGGCGCCCGGAGCAGGCACGTCCGGGCCGTCGGCCCACGCGCCACCGGCCACACGCTGTTCGGCCGTGTCCCATACCCCGGGGTGTGCGCCATCCGCCACACGCGGCCCGCCCACCTCGGGAGCGGTGAATCGCTGGTGCTGCTCGCCAACCTGCGGGCTGCCGGCGTCGTCCACCTCGCGCTGCCGGTGGCCCCCGGCGCCCGGAACACCGTCACGCTGCCGATCACCCGCTCGCGCCGCTGCGGCCCGCTGCCATTCGTCGGCCTTCGGGGTGCTGGGCCGCGGTGCTGTGCCGGTTTCGGGGACACCGGAACGCTGCCATTCGCCGGCCTCTGGGGCGCCGAGCGGCGGTGCTGTGCCGGAACGCTGCCATTCGCCGGCTTCCGGGGCGCCGAGCGGCGGTGCTGTGCCGGTTTCCGGGGCGCCGGAACGCTGCGGATCGCCCGGCTCCGGGACCACGGGACGTTGCCGGTCGGCGGGTTCCGGGACACGCGGACGCTGCCGGTCGCCCTTGTCGTCACGGGCGACGGGACGGTGATCCGGCTCGAGGGCGGGACGGCCCGTACCGCCCGCCGGAAGGGTGTCGCGGTAGGAGTCGAACCGGTCGTCCGTACCCATGGACCGGTCTTGACCCGGAACGGGCATCTGCGCGTGACCACTGGCGGCGAGGTCGTCGCGGCGAGGCGCGGCAGCGCGCCGGGGCTCCGTGTCGTCGCGTCGCGGACGGCGCCCACCGGCCGGCCGGATCGGCCCGAAGTCCTCGTCGTTCCAGTCCGGCGCGGCACGCTCGCCGCGGGACGCCTGGCGCCGCGCGCGCCGGCGCTCCGGGTCGAGCTCGGTGACGTTGTCCCGCGAAGCCGCGGGCTCCTCCCAGAATTCGTCGGCGCCCAGCTCGATGGTCCGCCCGATGCCGGGCCGTTCCTCTTCGTGGGGCGGCTCGGCGGTGTGCTCCCGGCCGGGGTCGCGCTCGTCGCCCCACAGCTCGTCCGGTCCGATCTCGACGGTCCGGCGGCCGCGCCGGTCGTCACGCGGCGGGCGGCCGTCGCGTGCGGGCTCGGCCCATTCGGGGCGGGTGTCGTCGCGGCGGGGCGGCTCGGCCCAGTCCGCCCGCGCGGTGTCGTGCCGTTCGCCGCGCCGCGGGTCGCGGGAGTCCCGCGGATCGTGGGGGCCCGCCCAGTCGGAGTGCGGGTCCCGGCGGTCGTCGCGTACCGGTTCGTTCCAGTCCCGCCGGTCCCCACGGGACGGTTCGCGGCGGTTCCCACGGGACGGCTCGCGGCGGTCGTCGCGCACCGGCTCACGGCGGTCGTCGCGACCTCGGCGGGAGGGCTGCCGACGGTCGTCCCACTCGTCGCGGTAGCCGCGCTCGTAGTCGTCGCGGCGGGCGGGCGCATCGTCGGGGTAGCGTGGCTCGGCGTACCGGCCCGGCTCACGGTCGTCGGCGCGGTGCCCGGGGGTGCGCTCGTAGCGGTCGGCCCCCCGTCGCTGTGGGGCGGCGCCGCGGCGCAACTCGGGACGCGCGGCCGGATCGACGATCGGGAAGTCTGGTTTGTCGAAGTCGACGCCGAGTTCGGGGCGGTTGAAGTCGATGTCGTCGAAGTCGTCGCCGGCCAGGTTGTCGACGGACGTGTCGATCGGTTCGAAGTCGGGGTCGTCGAGCCAGCTGGGCCGTTCGCTGTCGAACGCGGCCCGTTTGGCGCGTTGTACGGCGGCGTCGTCGGCAGGGCCTCCGGACCGGCGGCGGGTCGGGATGACCGGGTCCGGAACCGTACGTTTGGTGTAGGGATTCTCCTGGACGACCGCGGAACTCGGCATGAACGAGTACTCGCTGTACTCGTCCTCCCAGTACTCGTCGTCTTCGAAGCTCATGACGCGGCCTCAGACCGGCTGGGGATAGTCCCATCGCCCCGACGCCGCATCCGTGCCACCGTCCTCATGCTGTCCCACCTCCGCACCCCCGGTGCCCGCCCCTCGGACTCCGCGATCAATGCCTGCCACGTGGTGGATGTGGAAGGTTAACCACGGATTTGCGAAGTGCGCCACCGCTCTGCGGAACCCCGTCACCGGCCTCGCGGACGGCCCGCGAGCGTCGATCGTCCCGGCGCCGCAGCCCGCCGGGATAGCGCGATCACCGGGGTATACGTCCGGCGGACCTGCCCGGTTCAACGGTTTGAGCAGTGACTATGACGATGTTCGGACGACCACCGGAAGACGCTCCGCGGGAGCTTCCCGATCAACGAGAATCGCCTCTTCGGGGTGACGCCACGGGTAACGACTTAAGAGCCTTTTAAGCTTCCTTTCAGGAGAGCTAAGAACTTGCGGGCGACCCTGAACAGGTGACTCCGAAGTGTCGAAGGCCACCCTGGACAACTGCGGATCAAGGACTTCTCACCTGGCACGGTTGAGGGGCGCCTGGTTCTCGGACCGGGCGCCCCGCTGCGGCCGACGATGTCCTCGGCGGGAATTTCTGTGCAGACCTCCCGGGCCCCACGCCCGGGTCGAGCCCCCCGGCCACCCGGCCGGCGGTCACCGCCCCCCAGTCCGGTGGCCGCGACCGTGCCCGTAAACGATCTCCGCGGAGACGACGCCCCCCTCGTCTCTTCCGCGGTTGGCGGTTCGGCACGGGGCCGGGACAGGAGGCGGCGGCGGGAGCCCATCTCCCGTCGCCGTCCTCCACGGCTCACTTCTAGTCCTGCCCGGCAGGCGGCCAGTGTTCTCCCCGGTTCTTGGCCGCTCCATGCCCGGCGCCCGGTCCGTGCGCCAGCACGGTCCGTGGCCGCCGGGCGGCGGACGGTGGCGGGTTCCTCCTTCCCCGCCACCGTCCCACCCTCCACACCCGAGACCTCCCGGTCGGTGGCTGTCGCCCCCATTACCGGCCCGCTGACGGCATCCCCCTGCCGCCGGCGGCCGGTGACTTCCACCTGACCGGGTTGAGGGGTGGTGGCGGAATCCCCCTTCCGCCACCACCCCGACTCTGAACTTCCCGGTCGGTGGGTTGTCGCCCCCAAGACCGGCCGATGGGCGTGTCCCCCCGCGTTCTGGTTGGCCGGTGGCTTCCACCTGACCGGGTTGAGGGGTGGTGGCGGAATCCCCCTTCCGCCACCGCCCTGACCCTGTACTTCCCGGTCGGTGGGTTGTCGCCCCCCAAGACCGGCCGATGGGCGTGTCCCCCCGCGTTCCGGTTGGCCGGTGGCTTCCACCCGACCGGGTTGAGGGGTGGTGGCGGACTCCAGCGCCCGCCGCCACCCCGGCCCCTTGTCTCCCGGTCGGTGACCGCGGTCCCAGGTGCCGGCCGCCTGACGGTGTCCCCCCGTCGTCGGGTGGTTGGTGGCGGTTGCCGGTTCGGGTACGGGGGGCGGCGGATGCGAGAGCATCCGCCGCCGCCCCGGAGTTCCCGGGCGGCCGGTCACCCGTCCCGAATCCGGTCCACGGATGGCGTCTCGTGGACGGCGGCGGCGGAGACCGCCGTTTCGGACCCGCGTGCTTCCCGGTCCCGGCGGTGGCCGCCGATGCCGGACGTCGCGGTGAGCTTTGTTCCCGGGATTCCCGGCCGGTGGTCCTCCTTCCCTGCCGGCGGGGACGGAGGCGGCGGTGGGTGCAGGCCCACCGCCGCCTCTGCTTCAGAGCCGCCCGTCGGTGGTGAATCCGCCGACCCGGGCCGGCAGCACGAGACCCGCCGCGGCCAGCCGGGTCAAGAGCGCGGACAATTCAGTACGCGTGAGCGCCGCGGCCCGGGACTGATCCGGGTGGGGCACGCCGAGCGCGGCGGCCGCCTCGATCGCGCGGGCGCCGATGGCGGCCTCCACCGCCCACACCCGGTGTGCGCACATCGCCGAGTGGGCGGAGGCGGCCAACTCCCCGTGCAGGCGGAGCAACCGCCGCAGGTCGGCGGCGAGCTGCTCGATCGGTGGCCCGTAGGGCGCCGGTTCGGGCGGATGACGCTGCCGCCAGTGGTCGGTCAGAGCGGCACACCAGCGGGGCGCGTAACACACCCCGGCCATCACGGCGCCCGGGGCCGCGAGAATGATGATGATCTTGCCGGCGTCGACGAGAGTCACGGGTTCCTCCGTCGTCGGAGGGTTCTCTTTCCACCTCTGACCTTCCGCCGCTGCCGGCCGCCCGTCAACGCACTTTGTGCGACTCCCTGAACAACGGCGCAGAGTCGCCTCGACGGTGACATCTCCCGCTTCCCCGCCCAGCCGATCGTCCACTTCTCGCCGTGGTGGACCGCCGGTCTAACCGTCCCGCATCGCCATCCGGACGGTTTCGTGACAGATCGCCGGATTAGGTGGGCGGAGCCGGTGGTACGGCATGGCCGGCTCCGGCGTATGGGTCGGGTGGTGCGGCATGCCCGGACCCGGCGGGTGGTGCCGGTGGTGCGGCAATGTGAAGCGCGATGTCCCGCCGGAATGTGAAGCGCATTGCCGCACCGGGAGTGAAGCGCGATGCCCCGCCGGAATGTGAAGCGCATTGCCGCACCGGGAGTGAAGCGCGATGCCCCGCCGGGACGAGAGCTCAGTAGGTCCGTCCGTGCCGGTCGCGCGCCTTCAGCCGTACCGTCGGAAGCTCGGGAGCCGGTAGCGGATCGGCCGCGCAACCGCCCACGAAGCCGAAGCGTTCGGCGCCGAGGCCGGCCATCCACTGGTCGCGGGCCCGGACGATGTCGTCGTGGTCGCGGCCGACGAAATTCCACCACATGACCAGCGGCTCCTCGAACGGTTCGCCACCGAGCAGGAACAGCCGCGCCGGCCCGTCGACCGCGAGATCCAGCGACGTACGCCCGGCGCCCAGGTAGAGCAGCGACCCGGGCGACAGCACGGTCCCGTCGACGGTGGCGGTCCCGGACATCACCACCACCCCGTGCTCGTAGGACGGCGCCAGCGTGACGGTGTGCGCGGCCGCCGCGGTGTGGTCGATCTCGGCTCCGACGAGCGGTGAGTGCACACCGGCGGGGGAGCGCAGGTCGCCGAGCCGTCCGGTGACGACGGTGACGGTGACCGGCCCGTCGGTGTGGGCGGGCAGGTCCTCGTGGTGTTCGAAGCGGGCGGCCCCGTGCCGGGCGTGTTCCGGCAGGGCCAGCCACAGTTGCAGTCCGTGCATGCCGTCGGGATGGCCGGGCGGCGTGTATTCGGAGTGGGCGATGCCGTGCCCGGAGGTCATCAGGTTGAGCTGCCCGGGCGCGATGTACTGGTGGCTGCCCAGGCTGTCGCGGTGTTCGATGAGGCCTTCGACGAGCCAGGTGACGGTCTGCAGGCCGGTGTGCGGGTGCGGCGGGACCTGCATGCCGGGGCGGCCGCGGACGTCGTCGGGCCCGAAGTGGTCGACGAAGCACCAGGCGCCGATCATCCGCCGTTCCCGGTGCGGGAGCAGGCGGCGGACCGTCGTGTACCGCCCGAGCGGCACGTCGTGGCCGGGCAGCAGGACGCTGTCCGGTTCTCCGACCGGGGTGGGTTCCGCGGAGTACAGCGAGGCGCTCATGCCCTACGAGGGTAGTAGCGACGCCGACCCCAGAATCCGGGTGATCTTGACTTCGATGACGACGCGGGACGGGTTGGGACGGGGCGCCCGGTAGCGGCCCGCGTACCACTGTTCGGCCTCGGCGACGGCGGCCGGCTCGTCGCGGATCACGGCGAGCCCTTCGACCGTGCTCCAGCGGCGGCCGTCGACCTGGCAGATCGCCACCTGCCGCTGTCCACGCCGGACGTGGCGGACCTTGGCGGAGCCGCCGGAGGAGATCACCCGGGCGATGCCGGCGACCGGGTCGAGGGTGGCGCCGACCGCGACGACGTGCGGTGAGCCGTCGGCGCGCAGTGTGGTGAGGGTGCACAGGTGCCGCTCGGCCCAGAATTCGGCGAGGGCGGGGGAGTCGATCGGGATCACGCCGCTCATGGCGACGCCTCCGCTTCGCTCCGGCGTCGCCTTGAGTTCAAGACTGAGCCCGATGATTCGCTCGCAAGCTCGCTCATGCCGTACCTCCGGGTCGGGTTCTGATGGTCACGCCGGCTCCGCCGGCAATCGGCCGCGGCGGACCGCGGTGACCAGGGCCGCGTGGTCGCTTTCGACCTGATCGGCGTACGCCTTCGCGAACCGGCCGAGCGATTCGTCGAGTTTGTCGCCGCCGCCCACGTAACCGGCGATGATGGACGCCCCGCTGGTGCGGGCGTGCGACTTGGCGAGCAGCGAGCCGCAGATTCCGGCGTAGTCGGCGAGCGCTCCGGCGTTGATGTCCTCGATGAGGATGGCGCCTTTCATGTCCCGGAACTGGCGCACGTAGTACTGGTGTTCACCGACGGTGGTCCAGCCGAGCAGCGGGTCGCTGACGGTCTGCAGCGCCTGCTGGTACTCGACGACCCGCTGGCCCTGATGCCGGTGCCAGGCGAGGTCGCCGTGCTGGTGTTTCGCGACGACCGACCGGCGGGCTTGTTTGAGCTGCAGGAACACCACGTCGTCGCTGCTGCTGCCTTCGCACAGGGCGACGTACGCCCGCAGCCCCACCGATCCGACGCCGACGACCTTGTGTGCGATGTCGACGATCCGGTAGCCGCCGAGGATCCGCGCCCAGTGGGGTTTGAGGGTGTTGAGGTATCCGTCGAGCGCTTCGGCGAGCTGTTCGTGTTCGTCCGGCGGCAGTCGGGTGATCAGCGGTGGCTCCTCGACGAGCCGGGCGGTGCCGTCGTGCCGTTCGGTGAAGCGGGGCAGCGCCCGGTCGCTGGTGCGCCGCCGGGCTCGCCGGGCGGCCCGCTCGATCTCGTCGCGGAAGCTGGCGCGGCTGGTGTGCGAGCGCATCCCGTCGACGTCGAGCTGGTCGAACGAGCGGGCCAGCAGCGGCTGGTCGGCGAGGAAGCCGATCTGGACCCGGTACTGCTCGACGCAGTGCCGCACGGCGTCCGAGCAGGCGCTCTCCCGGAAGCCGTTGACCCGGCCGGCGACGTGCACGCTGACCGCGAGGCGGCGCAGGTCCCACTCCCACGGGCCGGTGTGCGCCTCGTCGAAGTCGTTGAGGTCGAAGACCAGCTCCCGCTCCGGCGAGGCGTAGAAGCCGAAGTTGCCGAGGTGCGCGTCTCCGCAGATGACCGGGCTGATGCCGGTCGCGGGGAGGCCGGCGAAGTCGTCGGCCATCAGGCCGGCGGTGCCGCGCAGGAAGGTGTACGGGGAGACGATCATGCGCCCGATCCGGACCGGTACGAGGTGGTCGAGCCGCCCTTTGTGGGAGGCGACCACCTGGCGTACCGGGTCGGGGCGCCGGTCGGGGGCGTTCCAGTGCGCCATGTCCGAGCGTGGGGAGCGCTCGCGCAGGCGCCGGCCCGTCTCGTAGCGTTCGGCACGTGGGGCGGCAGCCCGGCGTAAGGAGGTGAATCCCTCGTCCGCTAGGCTGCCGAGCACACCCGGCCCGTTGATCGTCACCGCTGGTTCCATCGCTGCCGAGCGTACGTGCCGGCAGAGATCGTCCGCTCGGGGCTCGTGAAAAGCGGATGTTATCGATAACATTTCTCCGGCGCGGGCCGGTGGCGGTTCGGCGTTAAGCTCCATCAGAACCGGACCGGACGAGGTGCGCAAGTGGACAAGGCTAGCCGTAGCCCGGCGATGACGGATGTGGCCCGGTTGGCCGGCGTGTCCCATCAGACCGTCTCACGCGTCCTCAACGATCATCCCAATGTCAAGGAGCAGACCCGGATCCGGGTCCGCGCCGCCATCGCCGAGCTCGGCTACCGGCCCAACCGGGCGGCCCGCGCGCTGGTCACCGGCCGCTCGCAGCTGATCGGCGTGGTCGCCCGCAACAGCACGCTGTACGGCCCGGCCTCCATGCTGACCGAGTTCGAGCAGGCCGCCGCGGACGCCGGTTTCGCGGTCAGCGTGGGCAGCGTCCGGGAGCTGGACCGCTCGTCGATCTCCGCCGTGGTGGACCGGCATCTCGATCAGCGGGTGGCGGGTCTCGTGGTGATCGCGAACGTGGCGTCGGCCGCCGAGGCGCTGGCCGAGATCCCCGGCGACGTGCCGGTGGTGTTCATCGACGGCGACCCGGCCAGCGGCCGTCCCCTGGTCACCGTCGATCAGGTGGCCGGGGCCCGGGCGGCGACCCGGCACCTGCTGGACGCCGGTCACGAGACGGTGTGGCACGTGTCCGGCCCGACCGACTGGTTCGATTCGGCCGGCCGCATCCAGGGGTGGAAGCAGACGCTGCAGGAGGCCGGCGCCGAGGTGCCGCCGCTGCTGTCGGCCGACTGGTCCGCCGCCGAGGGGTACCGGACCGGTCAGATGCTGGCCCGGATGCCCGAGGTCACGGCGATCTTCACGGCGAACGATCACCTGGCCCTCGGCATCCTGCGGGCGTTGCACGAGCGGGGCCGCCGGGTGCCGCACGACGTCAGCATCGTCGGTTTCGACGACGTGCCCGAGGCGGCCTACTTCATCCCGCCGCTGACCACCGTCCGGCAGGCCTTCGGTGACGTGGCGCGGGCCGCGCTGAGCCTGCTCCTGGGCCAGATGCGCGACGATCCCGGCACCGCCGACCAGATCGTCGTGCCGCCGCAGCTGATCGTCCGGGAAAGCGTGGCGCGCCCGGCGTGAGGGTCGTCCGGCCCGTGTTCCGGGCCGGTGCGCGAATCGGTTAATCAGCCGTTACCGCGTTGTTGCCGACGGCCGTTGACACGAGTTTTGTTAGCGATAACACTTGGGACCTCCCGTCGGGGTGTGGCCGCCGCCACCGCCGCGGCCGCCCATCGGAGGTACGTCCCTTGTCAGCTGATCATGCAGAGCGTGCTGTATCGCCCACTCTCGGTGACGATACTCCGCCCTGGGGCCCGCTAGTCGCCGGTAAGATCATTGAGGCGTTCAGCGTGCGGCGACTCCTGTGCGACAAATTCTCAGCGTGATCGCGTGTCGCAGGCCCGGGGGCCCGCTGAATTTCGAGAGAACCGAGGAAACACGATGAACCCGCAGATCTGGTTTCTGACCGGTAGCCAGCATCTCTACGGCCCGGAAACCCTTCAGCAGGTCGCCGACCAGTCCGCTGAGATCCAGCGGACCCTGGCCGCCGCCGGCGTCGGCGCCGAGATCGTCGGCAAGCCCGTGCTCACCGACTCGGGCGCCATCAAGCAGGTCATGCTCGAGGCGAACGCGGACCGCGACTGCATCGGCATCATCGCCTGGATGCACACGTTCTCCCCGGCCAAGATGTGGATCGGTGGCCTGGACGCGCTGCGCAAGCCGCTGCTGCACCTGCACACCCAGCACAACGCGTCGCTGCCGTGGTCGACCATCGACATGGACTTCATGAACCTCAACCAGGCCGCCCACGGCGACCGGGAGTTCGGGTTCATCCAGGCCCGCCTCGGTGTGCCGCGCAAGGTGGTCGCCGGGCACGTCTCCGACCCGGCCGTCGTGAAGCGCGTCGGCGCCTGGGCCCGCGCCGCCACCGGCCTGCAGCATCTGCGCGGCCTGCGGCTGGCCCGCTTCGGCGACAACATGCGCGACGTCGCGGTCACCGAGGGCGACAAGGTCGAGGCCGAGCTGCGTTTCGGCGTCTCCGTCAACACGTACGGCGTGAACGATCTGGTCGCCGTCGTCGACCAGATCTCGGACACCGAGATCGACAAGCTGCTCGCCGAGTACCGCGACGTCTTCGAGATCGCGCCCGAGCTGCTCGGTGAGCGCCTGGAGTCGTTCCGCTACGCCGCCCGCATCGAGGCCGGCCTGCGGCAGTTCCTGACCGAGGGCGGCTTCGGCGCCTTCACCACCAACTTCGAGGACCTCGGCGGTCTGCGCCAGCTTCCCGGACTCGCGGTGCAGCGGTTGATGGCGGACGGCTACGGCTTCGGCGGGGAGGGCGACTGGAAGACGTCGGTACTCGTCGCCACCGTGAAGGCGATGGGTTCCGGAACCGGACTTGGTACCTCATTCATGGAGGATTACACCTACCACTTCGGTCCGGGTGAGCCTAAGATCCTCGGCGCGCACATGCTCGAGGTCTGCCCGTCCATCGCGTCGGCCAAGCCGCGTGCCGAGATCCACCCGCTGGGGATCGGTGGCCGGGAGGACCCCGTGCGCCTGGTCTTCGACGCGGCCCCCGGCCCGGCGGTGGTCATGGGCATGGCCGACATGGGAGACCGGTTCCGCCTGGTCGCCAACGAGATCGAGGTGATTCCGCCGGACGAGCCGCTGCCCAACCTGCCCGTGGCCCGAGCGGTCTGGAAGCCGGCCCCCTCGCTGTCCACCTCCGCCGAGTGCTGGATCATGGCCGGCGGCCCGCACCACACGGTGCTGACGCAGGCGGTCGGCGCAGAAACCTTGCGTGACTTCGCCGAAATGGCTCAGACCGAGCTTCTTCTGATCGATGAGCGCACCACACCGGCCGATTTCTCCGACCGGGTGCGCTGGAACCAGGCGTACCACCGCCTGGCTCGCCCCCTGTAACACCGTTTCTCAAAGAGGAGAGTTCCACCGTGAAATTCACCCGGATCGCGGCTGTTCTCACCGCCGCCGCGCTGACCGCCACCATGGCGGCCTGCGGTGACGCTGAGAAGACCGTCGACAAGGAAGCAACCAGCGGCGACAACTCCGGCGCCCTGATCGGTATCACCATGCCGACCCGTTCGTCGGAGCGCTGGATCCACGACGGCGACAACCTCAAGTCGCAGCTCGAGGGTCTCGGCTACAAGGTCGACCTGCAGTACGCCGAGGACCAGATCCCGACCCAGACCCAGCAGCTCGACAGCCAGATCACCAAGGGCGCCAAGCTGCTGATCATCGCGTCAATCGACGGCGAGGCGATCTCCAGCCAGCTGGAGAACGCCGCCCAGGCGGGCATCAAGGTCATCGCGTACGACCGCCTCATCCGCAAGAGCCCGAACGTGGACTACTACGCCACGTTCGACAACTTCAAGGTCGGCGTCCAGCAGGCCACCTCGCTGCTGACCGGCCTCGGCGTCCTCAAGGCGGACGGCAGCAAGGGCGACAAGAAGGGCCCGCTCAACATCGAGCTCTTCGCCGGCTCGCCCGACGACAACAACGCGACGTTCTTCTTCGAGGGCGCCAAGAGCATCCTCGACCCGTACATCACCGACGGCACCCTCGTCGTCAAGTCGGGCCAGAAGGACTTCGAGACCGTCGCGACCCTGCGCTGGGACCCGGAGACCGCTCAGAAGCGCATGGAGAACCTCCTCACCTCCACCTACAAGGGTGGCGTGAAGGTCGACGGCGTGCTCTCGCCCTACGACGGCATCTCGATCGGTATCCTGTCGGCCCTCAAGTCGGCCGGCTACGGCACCTCCGCCCAGCCGTACCCGATCGTGACCGGCCAGGACGCGGAGATCGCCTCGGTCAAGTCGATCATCGCGGGTGAGCAGTACTCCACCATCTACAAGGACACCCGCAAGCTGGCGGAGACCACCGGCAAGATGGCGGACGCGGTGCTCAAGGGCCAGACCCCGGAGACCAACAACACCAAGGACTACAACAACGGTGTGAAGGTCGTCCCGTCGATGCTGCTCGACTCGCTGATCGTCACCAAGGACAACTACCAGAAGGAACTGGTCGACACCGGCTACTACAAGGCCGACCAGCTGAAGTGACCCGGGCTCCGCGCTCCGCCCGACCCCAACGGGCGGGGCGCGGCCACCCTCGCGGCCCAATAGGAGGGTCCCCATGACCGACACGATCCTGCGGATGAGCGGCATCACCAAGACGTTCCCGGGCGTCAAGGCGCTGCAGGATGTCAACCTGGAAGTACGCAGGGGAGAGATCCACTCCATCTGCGGGGAGAACGGGGCCGGCAAGTCGACCCTGATGAAGGTGCTGTCCGGCGTCTATCCGCACGGCACTTACGAGGGCGACATCGATTTCGAGGGCGAGCCCTGCCGGTTCTCCGGAATCCGCGACAGCGAGCATCGCGGCATCGTCATCATCCACCAGGAACTCGCGCTCGCGTCGAATCTTTCCATCGCCGAGAACATTTTTCTCGGCAACGAGCAAGCCAAGAACGGCTGGATCGACTGGAACCGGACCAACGCGGCAGCCGACGAGCTGTTGCGCCGGGTCGGGCTCACCGAGACCGCGGTCACGCCGGTCATTCAGCTCGGTGTCGGCAAGCAGCAGCTCGTGGAGATCGCCAAGGCGCTGTCCAAGGAGGTCCGGCTGCTGATCCTCGACGAGCCCACCGCGGCGCTCAACGACGAGGACTCGGCGCACCTGCTCGACCTGCTGCGCGGACTGCGTGACGAGGGCATCACCTGCGTGATCATCTCGCACAAGCTCAACGAGGTGATGGGCATCTCGGACCGGGTCACCATCCTGCGGGACGGCAAGACCATCTGGACCGACGAGACCGCGAACCTCTCCGAGGAGAAGATCATCGCGGGCATGGTGGGCCGCGACATGGAGCACCGGTACCCGGAGCACGAGCCGAAGATCGGCGCGGAATCGCTGCGGATCGAGGACTGGACCGTCTACAGTCCCACCCAGCCCGACCGGGCCCTGGTCCGCAACGCCAACCTGACACTGCGCCGCGGCGAGATCGTCGGCCTGGCCGGCCTGATGGGCGCCGGCCGCACCGAGCTGGCGATGAGCGTCTTCGGCCGCTCCTACGGCGTCAACATCTCCGGCCGCCTGATCAAGGACGGCAAGGAGATCCAGGCCCGTACCGTGCGGGAGGCGATCGACCACGGCCTCGCGTACGCCACCGAGGACCGCAAGCGCTACGGCCTGAACCTGATCGAGGACATCAAGCGCAACATCTCCGCCGCCGCACTCGGCAAGCTCGCCAAGGGCGGCTGGGTCGACGGCAACGAGGAGTACAAGGTCGCCGACGAGTACCGCGCCAGCATGAACATCAAGGCGCCGAGCGTCGAGGCGATCACCGGCAAGCTCTCCGGCGGCAACCAGCAGAAGGTCGTGCTCTCCAAGTGGATCCTCACGGATCCGGACGTGCTGATCCTCGACGAGCCGACCCGTGGCATCGACGTCGGCGCCAAGTACGAGATCTACACGATCATCAACCGGCTCGCCGACGAGGGGAAGGCCATCCTGGTCATCTCGTCCGAGCTGCCCGAGCTGCTCGGGATCTGTGACCGCATCTACACCCTCTCGGCCGGCCGGATCACCGGCGAGGTGCCGCGCGCCGAGGCCACGCAGGAGAGCCTGATGACCCTGATGACCAAGGAAGTACAGGAGGTGGCGCCGTGACCGCCGCACCCACCAGCACCGGCGTGCAGCCCGGCAAGGGACCCGCACTCCAGCGCCAGGCGCCCCGCAAGGTCAACTTCGACCTGAAGCAGAGCGGCATCTACATCGCGCTCGCGCTGATCGTGGTGCTGTTCACCGTGCTGACCGGCGGCGACCTGCTGGCGCCGCAGAACCTCAGCAACATCATCGTGCAGTACTCGTACATCCTGGTGCTCGCGATCGGCATGGTGCTGATCATCATCGCCGGTCACATCGACCTGTCGGTCGGTTCGGTGGTGGCCGCCGCCGGCGCGTTCGCCGCGGTGATGATGGTGGAATGGGATATTCCCTGGCCGTTCGCCATCCTGGCGACGCTGATCTTCGGCGCGCTCATCGGCGCCTGGCAGGGCTACTGGGTGGCGTACTTCGGCATCCCCGCCTTCATCGTCACGCTCGCCGGGATGCTGCTGTTCCGGGCCGTCACCTACATGATCCTCGGGAACAAGGGCATCGGCCCGTTCCCGGAGGAGGTCCGGAGCGCGGCCAACGGCTTCATCCCCGGATTCCTCAACAACATCGCGCTCGGCCCACTGGGCGGCGCCGACCTGTTCAGCATCATCGTCGGCGTGGCCGTGGTGGCCGGCATGGCGTTCGTGCAGTACCGGGCACGCGCCGGCCGGATCCGCTACAACCAGGTCGTCGACCCGATGTGGCTGTTCTCCCTCAAGGTCGTCGTCCCGGCCGCGCTGGTGATGTTCGTGGTCATCCAGCTGGCCCGGTTCCGCAACCTGCCGTGGGTGCTGGTGCTGCTGGCACTGCTGGTGGTCGGCTACACCCTGGTCACCAACCGCGCCGTCTTCGGCCGCCAGATCTACGCCGTCGGCGGCAACCTGCAGGCCGCGACGCTCTCCGGCGTCAAGGTCAAGTCGGTGGTGTTCTGGCTGTTCGTCAACATGGGCGTGCTGTCCGCGGTGGCCGGCCTGATCTTCGCGGGCCGTCTCAACCTGGCCGGCCCGACCGCCGGTAACAGCTTCGAGCTGGACGCCATCGCGGCCGCGTTCATCGGCGGCGCCGCGGTCCAGGGCGGCGTCGGCAAGGTGGTCGGCGCCATCACCGGCGGCCTGATCATGGGTGTCATCAACAACGGCATGGGCCTGCTCGGCGCACAGACCGAGACGGTCATGCTGGTCAAGGGCGCGGTGCTGCTGCTCGCGGTGGCCTTCGACGTCTGGTCGAAGCGCCGCACGGCAGGCGCCCGCTGAGTTGGATACACGCCGTCCCGGTGCAGGGCCTTGAACCGGGACGGCACAGAGGCCGGCGCTTCCTGGGAGAAGCGCCGGCCTCCTCTCATGCCGCCACCGCGAGGCCGAACGACGACGGCTCGACGCCGGGGAACACCTTGTCCAGCGCGCCCACCCCGCACCGTTTCCGCAGCACCTCGCCGATCACCGCGCGATAGTCGGTGACCGCCCTCAAATCGCCGGACACCAGCGCCGCCGGGGCCAGGCCGGGCCACGTGCCGTACACCTTGCCGCCCCGGATGCCACCGCCCAGCAGCATCATGGCGTTGCCGTGGCCGTGGTCCACGCCGCGCGAGCCGTTCTCCTCGACCCGGCGCCCGAACTCACTGATCGTCAGCACCGTCACCTTCTTCATGGCGGTCTCGCCCAGGTCGGTGACGAACGCGGCCACCGCGGAGGCGAGGCCGGCCAGGTTGTCGTACATCCGCTGGCCCTTGACGGCCGGGCCCAGCCCCTCGTGCATGTCCCAGTCGCCGCAGTCGACGGTGGCCGTGACCAGGCCCTTCTTCGCCTTGATCAGGCGGGCCACGTCACGCAGCGCGGCACCGGTGTCGGTGGCGGGGTAACTCGCCCCGTTCGCCGGGGCGCCGGCGGCGCTCCTCACCGACGTGGTGGCGGCCAGCGCCCGGTCGGCGGCCCGCGCGGCGCCCGCCATCAGCGGCGGGGCGTCGGCGTACATCGCCCGCAGCGCGGCCGCCATCGGCTTCCTGCCCTCGGCCGCCAGCGTGAAATCGTCGACACCCTTCATCGACACGTCGGCCGACGGGCCGGCGAACAGCCGGGCCGGCATCGACCCACCCATCGACACCGCGGCCAGCGGGCCGGCCGCGCCGGTCAGCCCCAGCATCCGGTCCAGCCACCCGGTACGGATCGAGGTGCCGGGGGCGGCGTTCTCCATCGCCTCCATGGCGGCGAAGTGCGACCGGGTCGGGTTCGGCTGCCCGACCGCGTGCACCGCGGCCAGCCTCCCCGCCTTCCACTGCGGCAACAGCGGGGCCAGCGCCGGATGCAGCCCGAACATGCCGTCCCCGGCGATCACCTTCGCCTTGGGTACGGCGATGCCCGGCCGTGCCTTGTAGTACTCCGCATCCCCGATCGGTGCGAACGCGGACAGCCCGTCGAAACCGCCGCGCAGCGAGATCACCACCAGGGTGTCGCCGGTGTACGCCCCCGCCGCGAACGCCAGGCTGGTGCTCAGCGCCTCCCCGGCCAGACCGGTCAGCGCGGCGCCCGCGCCCACGGCCAGCCCCCGGCCGAGCAGCCCCCGGCGGGACAGGTTCAGCTTCTCGTTCTCGTCACAGCACAACGTCGCGGTGGCCGGCGCCTGAGGTGCCATGCCGTCGCGGCCCTCACCCCCAGCCCGGTCGGAAGGTTCCCGGCGTTGCCGTTCGGTGCGGGCAGTCGACACGGAGGATCACCTCAGCTGGAAGGACGGCGAGTCAAGGACCAGAGCGATCAGGTACGGCGCGGCACCGGCGAGCGACCTGTCCTTGGCGGTCAGGGGACTGGTCGGCACTTTGCCCGCGACACTGAGCACGGCGGCGGTGTGCGCGGCCGGCAACCGGGCCCCGACGATCCGGGTGGCGATCGCGTCGACGAGCGCACCCCAGGTGCCCGGCAGGACCGGCACCAGCGACCTCAGCAGGTCCGCGGGACGGGACAGCTGCCTGGGGTACCAGCCGGCGGCCAGGTTCAGGTGCAGGTTGCATCGCAGCAGGAACGCGGCCGGCGACGCCCACGCGGCGGCCACGTCCGGGAACCCGTTCGGCGGGCTCCACCGGAACGGCGCGTTCCCGGCCGACACCAGGGTGTTGTAGAGCGCGTCGAGCGACTTCACCCCGGAGGCGTCCGGGCCCAGCCCCAGCACCCGCACCGAGGCCACGGCGTCCTCGAACGGGGTCCGCGTCTTCTGCCCGACCGACGCCGCGAACTCGGCGGAGGTGAACAGCGCCCGCAGCACCGGGACGATCGCCGTGTCGTTGTCCAGATACACCTCGGCCAGCTCGGCGACCAGCGAGGCCGGGGCCTCGTCGGCGACGAACCGGACACACAGCTTGCGGGCGATCCGCTCGGCGGTGGCCCGGTGCCGCGCCAGGTGATCGATGAAGGCCAGAGCCGCCGCCTCGCCGTGGGCAGCCTTGTTGGCGTGCTTGAAGCCGAGGATCTCGACGGCGCCGGTGGCGTGCCGGGAGGCGTCGTAGACGTACCCGCCGGAAGACCCGACCGTCATGCCGGTCAGCAGCCGGGCGGCGGCCGGCACGTCGGCCTCCCGGTGGACCAGGCCCACCGTGTGCAACTCCATCAGCTCACGGGCGTAGTTCTCGTTCGGATGCGCCTTGGTCGACGACCGCTGGTCCAGATAGGTCAGCATGGCCGGATGCCTGGCGCCGGCCTTGAGCATGTCGGCGAACCTGCCGAACGCGTGCCTGCGGATGACCACCCGGTCGTACTCGGCGCGGGTGTCCCAGACGCCACTGGACGGGGCAGCGATGTGCAGATGGTTCGACCAGAACGCGACGACCTGCTCGAACAACTGCCGGTTGCTCCACGCGGCCCGGGCGATGGCGGCCCGGCCCAGCTGGCCGAACGCCTCGTACGAGTGCTTGGCGAGCCCGGCACGGACCGCGGCCGCGTCCGCGCCGGCCAGCGGAAGCCGCGCCAGGACCGCGTCGCACTTCTTGTCGTCGATCCGCGCCGGATCGAGCTGGCGGTCCAGCCAGCCCTTCACCCCCAGCCTCCGCGCCTCGGCCAGCGACTCCGGCGTGGGGCCGAAGGTGGCCCGGCGCAGCAGGTGGGCGATCGGGTCGCTGCCCAGCGTCCCGGCCAGAGCGGGCGCGGCCGCGACGGCGGCCGTGGCCCCGGTGGCGGTCAGGGCGGCGACCGCGACGGAACCGGCGAGCACCGCACGGCGGGTCGGCTTGGCCATGCCCTCCCGGCCCTCGCCGGTGTGGCCGTTGTCCGGTCCAGCTGAGTGCCGCTCGGTGCGGTCGGTCATGGCTGGGCCGGCTTTCGGCATGCCCTCCCGGCCCTCGCCGGTGTGGCCGTTGTCCGGTCCAGCTGAGTGCCGCTCGGTGCAGTCGGTCATGCCAGGCGGTTCGGCCTGGGCGGCGGGCCGAGTCGCCGTTGCAACCGTGACTAACGGACCCGCAATCCGCGCGCACCCGTGTCCGGAGAGCCCGCGCTGTCCTAGGCTCATGGCCGTGGATCAGGCTGAAGCGGTACGCACCCCGTCCTCCTGGGTCGTCGTCGGATTGGACAACGGCGGCACCTGCAACAACGCCACCGTGCTCGACGCCACGGGGCAATACCTCGTCGACCACCTGGTGGAGAATCCGAGCCGGGTGCTCGACGGCCCGGAGTCGGCCGTCGAGGCGCTCGCCGACGCGTTCACCGGGATCCTGGAGCTGACCAGGACACCGCTGTCGCTGGTCCGCGCGGTCGGCCTGGACACTCCTGGCCCGGCCAGCGCCAACGGCGTGATCTCGTCGAAGGGCGCCACCAACTTCAACCAGGTGTCCTGGCACGGGTTCGACATCCGGGGCGCCCTGGAGAACCGGCTCGGGCTGCCGGTGGTCTACAACAACGACGGCAACGCGGCCGCCCTCTACGCCCACCACCAGCATTTCGGCGCCGCCGCGCGGGAGAACTCGTCGGTCTCGGCGATCGTCGGCACCGGGCTGGGTGGCGGTGTGGTCGAGGCCGGCACGGTGATCCGCGGTGTCGCCGGGATGGCCGGCGAGCTCGGTCACGTGCAGATCCCGCTGCACGGTGTGCTGGAGGACGGGCAGCCGGTCCCGCAGTGCAACTGCGGTTTCGCCGGGGACGTGGAGAGCGTCGCCTCGCTCACCGGCATCCGGAACAACCTGCTGCCGTACTGGCTGACCCGGTTCCCGGACCACCCGCTGGCGGGCGAGCCGATCGGCGCCGCTGCCAAAGCCCTTCGAGGGTACGCGGAGAAGGACGACTCGATGGCGCTAGCCGTGTTCGAACAGCAGGCCAAGGCGATCGGCAAACTGTTCACCATCGCGGCGAACTTCACCGACCCGTCCGCCTACTTCCTCGGCGGCGGCGTGGTGGAGGCGGCGCCGCACTTCCGGCAGTGGTTCCTCAACACCGTGCGGGAGAACACCGACCTGCGCGACGAGCAGAAGGCGGTGGCCGCCTTCGCCCTGGTCCCGGACCGGGACATGGCCGGGGCCCGGGGCGCCGCGGTGGCCGCCCTCAACACGGTCGCGCCGGTCTGAGCGGGTTCAGTCCTCCTTCAGCGCGGCGGTGACGTCCGGGTACATCGGCAGGTAGTCGCTGAGCCCGAGGGTGTCGAAGAGCCGGCGGAGGAAACCGGACGGGGCGGCGAGACGGACCCAGCCGCCTCGTTCGACGGCCCGCCCGTGCGCGGTGACCAGGACGCCCACGCCCATCGAGTCGCAGAAGTCGAGGCCGGACACGTCCACGACGACCCGTGGGGCGGGACGCTCGACGAGGCGGCTCAGATTCGCCTTGAGGGCCGGGGCGGTGTCGATGTCGAGCGATCCGCGCAGAACCAGCACGGCCGTGTTCGGTGGGTGGTGCGCGACCGAGACCTGCATATGCGTCTGTCTTCCGGTAGGGCAGGAGGATCATTCAGAACGGTGGAGGCCAGGGCGCTGAGCTGCGGCCCGTGCAACTCGATGTGGGTTCTGAATGACCCTCCTTGGGGCGGGCTCAGTGATCGAGGATGATGACCACCCTATGCGAGCCCGCCGTCACCCGCAGGTTCCTCCGGTCAGGCGGCGTTTCGCCACTTCCGCCCGTTGCGGCCGATCAGCCGGTCCGCGTCGGTGGGACCCCAGGACGCCGCCTCGTACGTCGGGATCGGCGAGCCGTCGTTCGCCCAGTGCTCGATGATCGGGTCGACGATCCGCCAGCACTGCTGCACCTCGTCACTGCGGATGAACAGTGACGCGTCACCGATCAGCGCGTCCAGGAGCAGCCGCTCGTACGCCTCCGGCGACTCCTCGACGAACGTCTGGTCGTACGAGAACTCCATGCTCGCCGTGCGGACCCGGAAGGTGTGGCCCGGCACCTTGGCGCCGAAGCGCAGCGAGATGCCCTCGTTGGGCTGGATGCGCAGGATCAGCGCGTCGGCTTCGAGGCCGGTGAGCTGGTCGTCCGGGATCGGCAGGTGCGGCGGCCGCTGGAACTGCAGCGCCACCTCGGTGAGCCGGGCCGGCAAGCGCTTGCCGGTGCGCACGTAGAACGGCACCCCCGCCCAGCGCCAGTTGTCCACGTTCAGGCGCATCGCCGCATACGTCTCGGTACGCGACAGCGGGTCGACGCCGACCTCCTCCCGGTAGCCGGCCATCAGCTCCTCGCGGGTGCCGCCCCGGGTGTACTGACCGCGGACGGCGGCGTCGGCGATGTCCCGGTCGGTGGGCAGCCGGATCGCCTGGAGCAGCTTCACCTTCTCGTTGCGCAGGTTCTCGCCCTCGAACGACACGGGCGGCTCCATCAGCGCGAGCGCGAGGACCTGGAGCACGTGGTTCTGCACGATGTCGCGCATCGCGCCGGCGTGCTCGTAGAAGCCGCCACGGGTGCCGACACCCAGCGTCTCGGCCACCGTGATCTGCACGTGGTCGACCCAGGACCGGTCCCAGATGGGCTGGAAGATCGAGTTGGCGAAGCGCAGCGCCAGCACGTTCTGGACGGTGTCCTTGCCCAGGTAGTGGTCGATGCGGAAGACCTGGTGCTCCTCGAACGCGCTGTGCACCACGCCGTCCAGCCCCCGGGCGGTGGTCAGGTCCCGCCCATACGGCTTCTCGATGACCAGACGGGAGAACGAGCCCTCGCGCGGGTGGTTGAGCCCGGCGCCGGCCAGCCCGTTGATCACCGGCTCGAATGCGCCCGCCGGGGTGGACAGGTAGAACAGCCGGTTGCCGGAGGTGCCGCGGGCCGCGTCCAGCTCGTCGAGGGTCTCGGCGAGGCGCTTGTAGGTCTCCGGGTCGTCGTAGCCGCCCGCCACGTAGCGCACGCCGCCGGCCAGCTGGCGCTTCTCGGACAGGCTGCGGCCGCCCAGCGCGCTCTCCGCGAACTGCTCGTCGCTCATCGGCGTCCGCGCGACGCCGACGAGGGCGAACTGGTCGGGCAGACGGCCGTGGCGGGCCAGGTTGCCGACCGCCGGGAGCAGCTTGCGGCGGGTCAGGTCACCGGAGGCGCCGAAGATCACCAGCGTGGCTGGCGGCGCGCTGCGCTCCTGGATGAGCTGGGGTGCTTGGTCCATCTTCTGAGAGTCCTCCGACCGGGTCGTAACCGTCCGTTTGAACCTTACGGGCGGGGGCCCTTCAAGGGTTCACCCGCTTCCTGGAAAGCGGGACAACGTGGCGGTGAACACGTCCGTCCGTCGATGCGGTCGGGCGATAACGAAAAAAGTGGCAAACTGGTCCCAAAGGTCTGGCAAGCGAGGGGGACCCTGTGAAGTACCGGCTGGTGACCAGAAGCGACTTCGACGGTCTCGTGTGCGCCGTGCTGCTACGCCATCTCGACATGATCGACGACATCCTGTTCGTGCATCCCAAGGACGTGCAGGACGGGGTCGTCGACATCACCGACCGGGACATCCTGACCAACCTGCCGTACGACTCCCGCGCCAGCATGGTCTTCGACCACCACCACTCCGAGACCCTCCGCAACACCGGCGAGCTGGGCAATCACGTGATCGACGCGGACGCGCCCTCGGCCGCCCGGGTGATCTACGAGCACTTCGGTGGCCGGGAGCGCTTCCCGAAGGTCTCCGACGAGCTGATGCTCGCCGTGGACCAGGCCGACTCGGCCGACTACTCGCTCACCGACGTCCTCAGCCCGACCGGCTGGACGCTGCTCAACTTCCTGATGGACAGCCGGACCGGCCTGGGCCGGTTCCGCAACTTCCGGATCTCCAACTACCAGCTGATGATGCAGCTCATCGACGCCTGCATCGAGCACAACGACGTGCACGAGATCCTCGCTCTGCCCGACGTGGTGGAGCGGGCCCAGCTCTTCCACGCCTGCACGGCCCGGTTCGTCGAACAGCTGCACCGGGTCTGCCGACAGGACGGCGACGTGGTCGTCGTCGATCTGCGCGACGAGGAGGTGATCGAGGCGGGCAACCGGTTCATGGTCTACGCGCTCTTCCCGGAGTCCCGGGTCTCGGTCCACATCATCTGGGGACGGCAGAAACTCAACACCGTCTTCGCCTGCGGCAAGTCGATCCTGGACCGCAGCTCGCCGGTGGACATCGGCGCCGTGATGCTGCGCTACGGCGGTGGCGGCCACCTCGCGGCCGGCACCTGCCAGGTCCCGCACGACGAGTCGGACCGGGTGGAACGGGAGATCATCGACGCGCTGCGCACCGAGCGGGTGGTGCCGGTCTGACCGTACGGGCGGGGCCCGCGAGGCCCCGCCCGTACAGCACGCGGATCACGGGCCTTGCCCGGGCCCCACCCGCCGGTCGTGGTTCCGCGCCCCACGCGCTGGCCACGACATCCTCACGCCCACCCGCGTGAGGTGAGGGCCGTCCACGGCCTGCCTCGACGTCAGCGGCCCGCGAGCGGGGCGCCTCGATCTCCGCTGCCATGAACAGTCCTCATCCATCCCGAACGCAGGCCCGGCCTACGTGGGAGTCTCATTCGCCCTGGTAACTCCACCGCCCGGCGGCGACCGGCTCCTTGTCGGACTCGTCGTCGCCGGACGGGGTCTCGTCGGGCTCGCCGGGCTCCTCCTCGGCCGCCCGGTGCCGGTTGCGCAGCATCATCCACCCGGCCCCGAGCAGCGCGAGCGCCGCCACCAGCCAGCCGGAGACCGAGACCCACGACGGGCCCTCCTGCGCCTGTTCGGCGAGCCGCCGGAACAGGACCTCCTCGGCCTGCGAGGCGCCGGCCGTGCCGGAGCCCTGGCCGTGATGCGACACGGCGGCGGTCCCGTCGGACGGGGTCAGCGCCACCGTGCCCGGCATGACCGGGCCGGCCTTGCCGTCGGCGTACCTGGTCTCCACGGTGAAACGCATCGAGCTCAGCGCCGGCATCGGGCCCAGCGCGACGGTCAGGTCGGCGGACCGGCCGGGCTCGATCGTGACACCGTTCACCGCGAGCCAGACGATCGAGTCGGCGGCCTCGGTCACCGGGGTGCCGCCGTGGATGGTGGTCAGCGGCCGGCTCAGCTCGCGGTAGGTGATCCGGGGCGCCCAGTCGTTCACCGACAGCGGATACACCTCGGCCACCGGGGTGTCCGCCGGGATCCTGAGCGTCACCTCGGTCACCGGCGCGGTGCCCTCGTTGGTCACGTGGAAGCTCAGGTTCGCCCCCGCGCCCTGGGGCACGGTCGGCGGGCTCACCGTCACATCCGCCGCGGCCGGGCCGGCGAGCGCGAGCACGCCGGCGGTGGTCACAGTGGTCAGCGCGCCCGCACGGCGGGCCATCCCGAGAAGGCTCACGACATGTAGTTCGGATCACCGGCCCGGATGGTTCAACGCGTACCCAAGAGATTTCCGCGATCCGGCGCCGGGGATGATGAGGCCATGCGTGACGTGCCCATCGACGGCGACATGATCCGGCTCGGCCAGTTCCTCAAGCTGGCCGATCTCATCGACACCGGTGGGGAGGGCAAGATCCTGATCTCCTCCGGCGACGTGACCGTCAACGGCGAGGTCGACCTGCGGCGCGGCCGCCAGCTCCGCCCGGGTGACGTGGTGGAGGTGCTCGGCCGCAGGGCGCGGGTGGTTTCCTGACTCCGGCCGGAACCCGGGCGGGGCGCGCCTCGTCGTACTCGTCATGAACAGAAACCGCGGCCTGCTGACCGCCGCCGTCCCCCTTCTGCTGCTGGGCGCGTGCGCTCAGCCCGGCGCCGCCGGTGACCCGGCCTCCGGCGCCCCGGTCGTCGAGAGCACCACCGCCTCCGCGGACCCGAAGCAGGTGGCGCTGCGTGTCGAGTACCGCGGCGGCTTCGTGCCCGCCGAGACCATCCCCTCCCGGCTCCCGTTGTTCACCGTCTACGCCGACGGGCGTGCGCTGACCGAGGGCCCGGTGCCGGCCATCTATCCCGGCAAGGCACTGCCCAACCTCCAGGAGGCCCGGCTCGGCCCGGACCGGGTGCGTGCGCTGACCGCGGCGGCGGTGGCGGCCGGGGTGAGGACCGGCGCCGACTTCGGCGCGCCCGGCGTCGCCGACGCCCCGAGCACCCGGATCACCGTGGTGACCAGAGGCGGCGAGCAGGTCGTCGAGGTGATGGCACTCAACGAGGCCCGGCCCGACGACGCCGCGCTCACGCCCGAGCAGAACGCCGCCCGCAAGCGGCTGGCCGGCTTCATCGGGACGCTGAGCAAGGAGTTCGCCGAGGCGGCCGGCTCGCAGCCGCGGCAGTACCGTCCGGAGCGGGTGGCGGTGCTCGCCCAGCCGTACCAGGACACCGGTGACGGGGCGGGTGGGGACGCGGTCCGCTGGCCCGGCCCGGAACTGCCCGGTGGCTACCTCAACGAAGACCTCAAGATCAACTGCCTGGCGGTCGAGGGTGCGGCGAAGGACGCCGTCTGGGCCGCCGCCGACAAGGCCGATGAGCGTACGCCGTGGGAGTCCGCCGGCAAGAGGTGGCAGATCCGGTTCCGGCCGCTGCTGCCCGAGGAGACCGGCTGCGCCTCGCTGCTGAGGCAGTCATGACCCCGATCGAGGAGTCTCTGCTGGTGGTGCGCACCGGCGGCCGGCGGCCACCTGTCGGCCGGCCGCCGGCGGTCGGCGCCGTGTCAGTGCACCTGCAGCAGGTCCACCAGGAAGACGAGGGTCTCGTTCGGCTTGATCACGCCGCCCGCGCCGTTCGCCCCGTAACCCAGGTGCGGCGGGATGACCAGGCGACGGCGGCCGCCCACCTTCATGCCGGCCACACCCTGGTCCCAGCCGGCGATGACCTGCTGGCCACCGACCCGGAAGCCGAACGGCTCGCCGCGGTTCCAGGAGGCGTCGAACTCCTTGCCCGTGGACTGGGCGACACCCACGTAGTGGACGCTGACGAACTCGCCGGGCTTCGCCTCCGGGCCGGTGCCCTCGACGATGTCCTCGATCACCAGTTCGGTGGCGGGGGCGTCGGGGATGGTGCCGACGTCGGGCTTGCTCATGAATCCTCCAGATTTCTTACGGACTCGGCCATGCAATCACAGGTCGATCGCGCCTGAACGAGCGGTGCCCGAAAGCCGTACCTCCGGGTGGCTCCGTCCTCGCCGTACCCGGGAGAAATGATGTCCGTCCGCCGGCAACGGGACCGAACGCGGCGCGGCGACCTGCCGTGCCGCGTTCAAGGCCACCGGTGGGTTCGGGGCGTACCACAACCTGCGGCTGGCGAACGTGGACGACGACACCGAGCGGGTGCCCGACGGCAAGCCGTGCAGGGGCGGCATCGACGCCTACCGGGTCCTCGATCCGGCCCGCGACGACTTCCCGCCGACGGCCGCCGCGCCCTCGGCCACCGGCTCATCGGCGGCGCCCTCCTGGTGATCCTCCTGGCCGTTCTCAGCGCCGCCGTCCTCCGGCTGCGCCGCCGCGAAACCCGTTGAGGCGTTTCGGAAAACGGTTTGAACCGCCCGCTCGTGGATCTCGTACTGACGGGCGTCGACGATGCACCGCCTGTCAGGCCCCCAACGACGAAAGGCCAAGCATGAGTCGTGTTCGTTACCGCGCCCAGTCCCGCACCTCCTGGCTCTCCCGTCGCCGGGTGCTCGCCCTGGCCGCGACCGGTGTCGGTGTCTCCGCCGCCTCGGTGGCCGGTCTGAGCCTCGCCGGTGAGTCCGCCGGTGGCGGCGACGGCGACGGTTCGCCGCTGGTCCTGTCGCTGGTGGACGCGAAGAAGGGCACGATCGACGTCTTCTCGGGCGAGCGGCGCAGGACGATCACCGACAAGGACCTCGCGAAGAGCCTGCTCAAAGCCGCCGGACGCTGACCTTCCGCCGTTTCGACAGGAGATTCCCCGAACATGTCTTCCCACCGCGAAGCGCCGGAGATCAGCAAGGACCCGGTCGCCGACAGCTCCGACCTGTACGCGTTCGTCAGCCCCGACGACCCGGACACCGTTACGATCATCGCCAACTACGTGCCGCTGCAGATCCCCGCCAGCGGCCCGAACTTCTTCGAGTTCGGCGACGACGTGCTGTACGAGATCCACATCGACGCGAACGGTGACGCCCGCCCGGACATCACCTACCAGTTCCGGTTCCGCACCGAACTGCGCAACGACAAGACGTTCCTCTACAACACCGGCCAGATCGAGTCGCTGGACAGCGAGAACTGGAACCGTCGCCAGTTCTACTCGGTCACCAAGGTCGACAAGTCCGGCAAGAGCACGGTGCTGGCCGGCAAGCTGCAGTGCCCGCCGTGCAACGTCGGCAAGATCTCGATCCCGGACTACGACAAACTCGCCGACGACGCCGTACACAAGCTGAAGACCGGCGAGAAGGTCTTCGCCGGTCAGCGCGCCGACGCGTTCTTCGTCGACCTGGGCGCCATCTTCGACCTGGGCACGCTGCGCCCGTTCCAGGACAAGCACCTGGTCGGCTCGCAACTGTTCAACTACGCCGGCAAGGCGGTCAACGCCACCGACAAGACCAACGTGCACAGCATCGCGCTGCAGATCCCGCTGCACATGGTCCGCCGCGACGGCAGGAAGCGGGTCCGGGCCAAGGACGCCGGCGCCGTCATCGGCGTGTGGACGTCGGCCAGCCGCCGCCAGGTCGAGGTCCGTGGCGACACCGGCGACGGCGACGTGGTGGTCGGCCCGCAGGTGCAGGTGTCCCGCCTGGGCAACCCGCTGTTCAACGAGGTCATCGTCCCGATGGCGGAGAAGGACAGGTGGAACAGCCTGCCGCCGAGCGAGGACAAACGGTTCGCCGGGTTCGTCGCCACGCCCGAGCTGGGAGCGCTCCTGCCGGTGCTCTACCCGGGACTGTTCGACAAGCTCGCCGAGCTCAACAAGACCGGGGAGCCGCGCGCCGACCTGCTGGCGATCCTGCTCACCGGCATCCCGGCGGGCCTGATCGACGGGTTCCAGAACAACACCGGCGAACTGCAGGCCGACATGCTGCGGCTCAACACCGCGATCGAGCCGGCCGAGAAGGAGAACAAGTTCGGCCTGCTCGGCGGAGACCTGGCCGGCTTCCCGAACGGCCGCCGCATCGCCGACGACGTCGTCTCCATCTCGCTGCGGGCCATCGCCGGCGTCACCGTCCCGCTGGTGAACGCCGACTTCGAGCCGGACGCCGCGGCCGCCCTGGTCGAACAGGGGCTGAGCATCAAGGACTCCAGCGCCGGCCTGCTCAAGAAGTTCCCCTTCCTCGGCGCCCCCTTCGACGGATTCGGAAACCCCTCATGAGCCACAGCCACGGTCAACCGCACCACCACCACACGTTCGCACCGTCCGGCCAGGGCACCGTGATGCTCGACATCGGCGGCGGCATCGGCGCGATGATCATCTACACGCCGGCCGCCATGCACGGTCACGAGATCGAGGTGTCGCCGGTGGGGGACACCGGCGCGCGTACCCATGCCGCGGTCCGTGCCCGCTATGTCAGCGCCGGTGTCACCTTCTGTGTGGTGATCGACGGCCTTCCGGAGGGCCGGTACGTGGTCTGGCAGGACGACGACACCCCGCTCACCCAGGTGGAAGTCCGCGGCGGCGCGGTCGCCGAGGTCACCTGGCCGGCGAATCTCGTTGCCGGGCGGAGGCCGGTTTCCGTCTAGTCTGGACGCCATGGCGAGCGGTCGGTCTCCGGGTCCGGCGTCGCCGGGCGCGGACGTCCCGGTTCACGTCGGCCTGTGCACCACCGACGTCGACGAGGCCCGCGAGTTCTGCCGGAAGCTCTATTACGGGCCGCTGCGGATCGAGCCGGTCGGTGACCCCGGCCGGCTGCGGTTCCAGGCCGACGTGGTGCTGCTCGGCCCGATCACGCTCGGCGAGCTCGGCTACGGCACCGACATCCGGTTGTCGATCGCCGCGCTCGAGACGTCGTACCACGTGCTGGTCCCGCTGACCGGGGAACTGCGCTCCCGGCACCGCGGCGCCGTGGTGATGGCCGACCCGACCCGGGCCGTGGTGTACCGGCCGACCGGCGACATCGAGCTCGACTGGCCCGGCTCGTGCCGGCTGCTCAGCGTCAAGGTGGAACGCGCCGCCCTGGAACGGGAGGTGGACGCCGCCCTCGACCAGCGGGTGACCTCCCCGCTCCCGCTGGGCGCCACCTTCGACCTGGTCGACGGCCCCGGCCGGACCTGGGTGGCGATGGTCCGGCTGCTGCTCACCGAGCTCCGCGAGCCGGACGCGCTGGCCAGCCGCCCCCGGATGGCCGCCCGCTGGCGCGACATGGTGGTCAGCGGCCTGGCGCTGACCGTCGAGCACCCGTACGGCGAGGAGCCCGCCGGCCTCCAGGGCCCGCACCGCCCGCGCACGGTCAAGCGGGCCCTCGACGCCATGCACGCCGAACCCTGGCGGGCCTACACGATCCACGACCTGGCGGCGCTGGCCGGCGTCGGCGTCCGCGTCCTCCAGGAGTCGTTCCGCCAGCACGTCGGCGAGCCACCGCTCACCTACCTGCGCCGCGTCCGCCTCGACGAGGTGCACGCCGTACTCGCCCGCTCCGACCCCGGCCAGGTCAGCGTCAGCGAGGTCGCCTACCGCTACGGCTTCACCCATCTGGGCCGCTTCGCCGGCGCCTACCGTGCCCGCTTCGGCGAAACCCCCTCCCAAACCTTACGAAACCGCCATTAACCCCCATCTCTGGTACGCGCTGCACCGCTCCCCACGAATCCGCCCCGTCCCGCCCGCACCCCGCGACCACCTGCCACTCCAGCCCCTGCCGCGCCCGCCGGGCTGACCTGCCGTCCCGTGCCGTGCGGTTCGGGTTCCGTGTCTGTTTGCGTTTTCGGTCTTTGCTGCGTGTGCCGGGTTGGTCTGCTGTGTTGTGTCGTGCGGTTCGGGTTCCGTGTCTGCTTGCGCTTTCAGTTTTTGCTGCGCGTGCCGGGTTGGTCTGCCGTCCCGTGCTGTCCGGTTCGGGTTCCGCGATCACCTACCAGACCAGCCTCTGCCGCGCCGGCTAGGCTGACCTGCCGTCCCGTGCTGTCCGCTTCAAGTTCCGTGCCCGCCTGTTTCAGCCTCTGCCGCGTTGGCTGGGCTGGTCTGCTGCGCTGTGTCGTCCGGTTCGGGTTCCGTGTCTGCTTGCGCTTTCAGTCTTTGCCGTGCGTGCCGGGCTGGTCTGCCGTCCGGTTCGGGTGCCCTGTCTGCCTGTGTTTCAGCCTCTGCCGCGCCGGCTGGGCTGACCTGCCGTCCCGGCTCGACCCCCACCCGCCCTGTCTCTCGCGCCGGGGTCCGCTCCCACCCGCCGGGCAGCCCCGGCGGCGTCTCCCACGTCGTGGTCCGTTCTCAGCCCGCCCGGCCGCGCGCCGTGATTCAGGGGCGTTTCCCTACCGCGGGCGCGGCGTCCGCCGGAAGGTGGGCGGGTGCTTGGCCCGCGTACCCCACGGGTTTGGTGATGCACGATGCTGTCGCGGTGATCGAGCGAGGATTCGTGCTGTTCGCCGTGGTGGCGGCGCTGGCGTCGGCCGGATGCGCGGGACCGGGCGCCGCGCCCGCCGCCGTCCCCAGCCGGGCCGTGCCGCCCGGCTGCGACCCCACCGCGGCCGAGGTGAACTGGGCAGATTTCCGGCAGGAGCCGCGCCTGAGCAGGGCCTCCCGCTTGCGCACGGATGTGGGCGAGGATGGGATGGCCGTTGAGGAGGTGTTGAAAGGCCCGTTCACTCCGCGGATCACCGGCGTGGCGGCGCCCGTCGACTGGATTCCCGCCCTGGCCGAGTCGCTGAGCGCCGAGGCCGGCGTCGACCTGCGGTCCGGGCCCGCCCCGCTGCCGGAGAACGGTGACAGCTTCGATTTCGGCGGCGACGCCTCGATCAAAGAGTTCATCCTCTACGACGGCGTGCGGTCGGCCTCGGCCACCTTCACGGTCGTCTGCGACGACCCGCCGCTCCAGGGCGCCTTCACGTCGTGGACCACCGCCTCCTCCGGCGTGGCCGCATGTTCCCCGCCCCAGCCGGGCGAGGACCCGTTCGCCGCCTTGGCCCGCGCCTACTGCACCGCGATCCCGGCGCCGGCTGCCTCCTCCGACGTCCCACCCGTCGCGATTCCGTTCGGGGAGGACGATTTCGTCGGCGAGTGACGGGTCAGACCGGGATGAACTTCGCGAGGGCCGCCCTTGCCCGGGTGGTGAAGGTCGCCATCCGGTCATCGAGAACTCCGTGGAAACCCCCGGCTTCAGCCGTGGGGAGGAGACGCATTCCCTACGGAACCGGGCAGGGACAGCCGGGCCGCCGCCGAGGCGGATCCGGCGCCCCACCCCTGAGACCGAAGTGAACAGGTGGGCTGATGCTCCGCGTGTCCGGCCGGTGTGAACCAGACCGATCGGAAGGAAGGTGTCAAACACGGCGGGGCGTAACCGCGCCGGTGCTGACGGGAGACATGCACCTCGGCGCCCTTGGGGGCGGTGGGTCGGAAATGGTCTGAGCTGGGAGATCCCCTGGATGATCCGTGGGGACGGCGTTACCGAGATCGTCGAGCCGGGTGCGCAACAGACCGGCGACGCAGGCGTCGCCCTCCGGGCGGGCACCGGAGACTCGGCGGCCGGCTGTCGTGTTCCCGGCATGCGCCGCAGGACAGACGAGGGCTTCGGCACCCGGGTCACCGCCGCAGAGCGGGCCGTCCTGCCTGAGGTCGGTGGTGTCGGTGCAGTCGGGTGGGCCGGGAGGCCGGCGGCTGGTGGTGTTGTCGGGTGCGGCGGGCTGCCGGGGGTTGGTGTAGCTGGGTGGGCCCGGCCGCCAGGTGTCGGTGCAGTCGGGTGGGCCGGGAGGCTGGCCGCCGGTGCAGCCGGGTGCGGCGGGTTGCCCGGGGACGCCGGGTTGCGCACCGTCGACCCGGCCGGGGACGCCGGGCGGGCCGAAACGCTTGCGATCGGTGCGGCGGCAACGCTTTCACGGAGCCGGCGGAGCTTCTCGGCGTGGCGGCGTTCAAGACCGAAGGCGCGGCGTCGCTGGTGCACGCGGCGGAACTCCGCACCTTGCGGAGAATGGTTGCGCGCCTTCGTCGGGTCGCGCATCTCAGCAATCTTCGCCCTGCTGAACAGCGACCCTTGTGTCATGCATTTATCCTCCCGCACCCCGGTTCCGAAGTGTAAGTAAAGGATCATGCCAAACAATACTCTTACACTCTGCTGCCTGAAAGGAGGCGGGAAAACGAAACCATCCGTAAGTATCGCCTATAAAAGTATTCTCCGATCACGAACTCGCCCGGATGCCGGTCTGTAAGATTCCCGGGACGATCGCGTCGACGGGCAGAGTGGGGCCTTTTTCTGCCTCGAACCGGGCGGCGAAATCGAAGATGCTGCCGCAAGCGGCCCGGTCGAACAAATGGTGAGCTCGTCGGCGAGAAGCGTGTCGCCGATCGCGGCGGGGTGTCGTGCATCCACCGGCCGATCCCGGTGAGGTCCCCGGGTGCGGCCGGTGGAGCGGCGGGCGCGGCGCCCGGGTCAATGTCTGTCGCTCGGTCTGGTCATGTCTGGGGTCCGGGTCGATGTCCGTCGCGCTCGACCCGGCCGTGCCCGGCGATGGCGATCGAGAGCAGCCTCGTGCGGCACGGGCATGCGTGGTGGCGTCATCGATTAGATCGAGACTGATCGATGCCATGAGGGTGTGGCAGGCGTGTCCTGCGACAGGTGGACCTGCCTCGGCCCAGCGGAACGTGTCAAGGGAATGAGGCCGACAGGGAGTGGGGTGGCTTGCGGTCTCGGCTGAGTTTCCTGGCCGGGCCGGTTGATCCAGCCGGGTCGGGCAGGTCGAGGATCGGGGATGGTGGCCGGCCGGTGCCGAAATCGTTGCGGGTGTGCGGCACGGACCGCCGGCGACAGGACCTTGGGGTTCGCCCGGCTCAAGGCCGCTCGACGCCCAACTGCGGGCCGGAGCGTGAGGAAGGCCGTGGCGACCCCCGGCCAGGTCGTCGTGCGTGCGGGCTCTCGGCGATCACCGCGACGGGAGTAAGCGGCCGGTTCCGGTCATCCGTGAGCTGAGCTCCGCGATCCGTGCGAGGCAGGCGGGGCGGCGAACCCGGCTGCGCATTCGATCACCGCGACGAGAAGCCGGCACTCGAGTTGGACGAGGAGTGCCGTTCGAGCTGGTCGGGCAGTCCCTGGAAGACGCCGGGTCGACTCAGCCTGCCGGCACCCCGGAGCCGGGAAGCACCGTGGCGAGGCGCCCGCTCGGAAGTTGCAGGAATGCAACTCCTGGGGTCGTGTGATCGGGTGATTCTCCTTTCTGTTGTTGCCTCCCGTTGGATGCCGCGCCATTCTCGGCGGTTCCGCCGGTGACGCGAAAGTGGGCAATCGAGTGCAACGACCCGACTAATCATGAGGCGGCTCCGGCCGGCATCGTCATGATGCTCTCACTGGCCGGCGTCTCCGGTTGTGACAAATCCGATGACGCCGCCGCCCGGCCCGTGGAAAGCGTTACGGTGCGGGGGAGAAGGTGTTCGTCCCCAGGGAACTCGTGCAGCACGTGGCGCGGCTGCTACGCGCCGAGCGTCGGGCGGTGGGCACCGGATCGGGAGCACGGCGTTGACGTGCTTCTACCAGGCGCTTCTGGCGCTGGTGTGGTTCCGCAAGGGTGAGGACAAGACCGTCCTGGAAGCCGGGTTCGGAGTGTCGAGGGCGACGGCCTACCGGTATGTGGCCGAGACGGTGCGAGTCCTGGCGGCGCAGACCCCCACCCTGCACGAGGCGCTGCGGCGGGTCGCAGGTGATCCTGGACGGCAAGCTGTTCGACACCGACCGGCTCACCGAGACCACCACCAGCGTCAAGGGCGAGACCATCGACGCCTGGTACTCCGGGAAACACCGCGAGTTCGGGGCGAACATTCAAGCGGTGATACGTCCGGACGGGCTACCTGTCTGGACCTCGGATGCGATGCCTGGACACCTGCACGACCTCACCGGCGCCCTGTACCGGGCGGCATCTCACCCGCACCTGCCGACCCTGGCCGACTCCGGCTACGAAGGCGCCGGCGGAGGGCATCCACACCCCGTACCAGCAGCCTGCCGACGGCCGGCGTCTCGCGGTCGACAACCGCACCTACAACGCCGTCCTTCGATCGATGCGATGCCTCGGGGAACGCGGCTTCGCCATCCTCACCGGCCGCTGGCGCACTCTTCGCCACACCACCGCCAGCCCTCGCGGAACCGACGACATCGTCCGCGCCGCCTTACACATCACCCACTTCGAATACCGATACATGATCCTCCGGCTCGACCTCGACGGAGGATCGTCGCGTATACAGCCGTCGCGCGAGCCACGCCGTCAAGATGGCGGCGAGGATCATGTCGTAGCGGCCAAGCAGCGCGACCAGTAGGTCGAGGAGCACGAAAAACGTGAGCAGGCCGGCCACAACGCGGACGCCGTCGCTTCCATACGGACCGGTCACCGCAAGACGCGGTACCAGGAATAGGCCGGCGGCGACGGGAAGCAGCGACAGGGCTACGCCGAGGGGCCAACTCAGTCCAGTCGTCGCGACCGTGTAGGTCAGGATCCAGTGCGCGGACATGCAGGTGAAGGCGAGCAATCCGAGGCCTCGCCGCGGTCGGGGCGCACCACCGCTGAACGGCGAGGGAACCGGACGTCGGCTGCGGCCCACCAGGAAAGCGGTCACCACGACCGCGGCCAGCAGTACCGCAGCGGCGACGAGGATGGTGGTCGGCGGACGCTGGTCGAACTCGCCATAGACGACCGGTGTCACAGCGAGTACCAGACCCGCAAGGACGAGGCCTGGACGACCAACCCACGGACGGTATCTCGCCCGAGGAACGAGCCACTCGACCACCAGGACCGATGCGCAGATGCTGATCGCTACGTGAAACACCGTGAGGTGACCCGCGAGCAGCACGTTGGTGTGCCACACGACGCTGTAGGTGCCGATGCCGGAGTCCTCCCAGAACTGAGGAAAGAACCAGTACCGGTCGACGAGCGCCTCCTCCCACACGGCGTAAGCGGCACCGAGCAGGACCAGACCACGGAACCCTAAGCCGAACCGATGGGCGACCTCGCGACAGACAAGTGCCCCGCAGCCGTACAAGGCCGCCATGAAGGCGAGATTCCACGGCATCACAAGGTCTAGGGGCGGGCTGGAGCCCGAGAGTCCTTCGCCGAAGAACGGCGCAATGAGGAGAACCAGCAGTATCGGACTGGTGATGGCTCGTCGAAGTCTTCCCGGTTCGCCACCGTTGGCCGTCATGGCCCAACTCTCTAGTAACGGTCTATACGGCGCATCGACCCATGGTCGAACACTTATCTACCAAAGTTCACTGCTGACCGGAGGAAGACGACGGCTCCACGCCTATATCCAACGCCGTCCGGTCCAGCCCATGCTTCGGAAGGGATGGGCACGCCGCAACACGGGCCGGCCATCTTCGGGTACGCCTGAGCACCGATCTCAGCCCGGCGGGCGCGGCACAGGCGGGACCCGGCGGCTGGGCCGCGCCGCACGGGATGGAGCGATCCTCATGAAGGGGACGTTCCACCGCGTACCGGAAGAGAAGGTCTGCTAGATCTCCACTCGCTGTCCCTTGCCGATGACCACCACGCCGTTGTCGCTGACCGTGTAGAGCTTGCGGTCGCGGTCGAGGTCGACGCCGATCTGGGCGCCCTCGGGAATGACGACGTTCTTGTCGATGATGGCGTTGCGGATGACCGCGCGCCGGCCCACCGACACGCCCTCCATGATCACCGCGCCGTCGACGTGCGCCCACGAGTTGACCCGCACGTTGGGGGAGATGACCGAGCGCTCGACCAGGGCGCCGGAGACCACCACGCCGGGCGAGATCATCGAGTCGATGGCGCGGCCCTGCCGGTCGTCGTAGCCGTGCACGAACTTCGCCGGCGGCCAGGAGCCGTAGTTGGTGAAGATCGGCCAGTCGTGGTTGTAGAGGTTGAAGATCGGCAGGGTGGCGATGAGGTCGGTGTGGGCCTCGTAGAACGAGTCGAGCGTCCCCACGTCGCGCCAGTAGCCGCGGTCCCGGTCGGTGGCGCCGGGCACGTCGTTGTCGCGGAAGTCGTAGACGTTCGCCTCGCCCTTCTCCACCAGCATCGGGATGATGTTGCCGCCCATGTCGTGCTTGCTGTCCGGGTTCTGTGCGTCGGCGGTGACCGCCTCGCACAGGGCCCGGGTGGTGAAGACGTAGTTGCCCATCGACGCATACACCTCGTCGGGCGCGTCGGGCAGGCCGGTGGCGTCTTTCGGCTTCTCCCGGAAGGCGCGGATGCGCTTGCCGTCCGGCCCGACGTCGATCACGCCGAACTGGTCGGCGAGCGACAGCGGCTGGCGGATGCCGGCGACGGTGACCGCGGCGCCCGAGGCGATGTGGTCGTTGACCATCTGCTTCGGGTCCATGCGGTAGATGTGGTCGGCACCGAAGACGATCACGTAGTCCGGCGACTCGTCGTTGATCAGGTTGAGGCTCTGGTAGATGGCGTCGGCGGAGCCGGCGAACCAGCGCGGACCGAGGCGCTGCTGGGCCGGGACCGGGGTGACGTAGTTGCCGAGCAGCGTCGACATCCGCCACGTCTTGGAGATGTGCCGGTCCAGGGAGTGCGACTTGTACTGGGTCAGCACGACGATCTTCAGGTACCCGGCGTTCGCCAGGTTCGACAACACGAAGTCGATCATGCGGTAGATGCCGCCGAACGGAACTCCCGGCTTGGCGCGGTCCGCAGTCAAGGGCATCAGGCGCTTGCCTTCCCCACCGGCCAGGACGATCGCAAGCACCTTGACAGCCATGGGGAGGACGCTAATATTCCGGCCGCCCCCGCGCCACCCGAAAGGGCGGTTCGAAATATCTTGCTGCCCCTGGAACCGGCTTGCCGGTCAGGCGGCCGGGATCCGGGCGGCCTCCACGAGCAGCGTGTCGATCGTCTCGGAGGCGCACGGCCGGCCGAAATGGTAGCCCTGCACGAGCGGGCAGCGCAGGTCCCGGAGCAGTCGCGCCTGCCCGGCGGTCTCCACTCCCTCGGCCACCGCGATCAGGTCCTGACTGCGGGCCAGTTCCAGGATCGCCCTGGTCAGGCTCACGTCCTGGGGCCGTGGCGGGTCCTCGTGGCGGCGGATGAACGACTGGTCGATCTTGAGGATGTCGACCGGCAGGGTGTGCAGATACGCCAGTGACGAGTACCCGGTGCCGAAGTCGTCGATGGCGATCCGGACCCCGTGCGCGCGCAGCGTGCCGAGCACCGGAGTGTCCGCCGCGTCGATGAGGACCGATTCGGTGATCTCCAGCACCAGGGCGGTCGGCGGCAGCCCGGAGTCCGCGAGGATCTCGCGCACCCCGTCGGCGAACCCCGGATCGCGCAGTTGATGGGTGGAGACGTTCACGGTCAGGTAGAGGCCGTGCTCGCGGTGCCATCCGGCGGCCCGGGCACAGGCCAGCCGCAGCGCCCGGGTGCCGAGCGCGCCGATCAGGCCGGTCTGCTCGGCCACCGGGATGAACACCCCGGGCGGCACGATCTGTTCGCCGCGGCGCCAGCGCATCAGCGCCTCCACCGCGTGGATCCGGCCGGTCGCCGGGTCCACCACCGGCTGGTAGTGCATGAACAGGCTGTCGTCGAGCAGGGCCCGGCGCAGCCCGGCGTCGATCCTGGCCCGCTCACCCTGCTCGGCGCGCAGCGACTCGTCGAACCACGCGAGCCGGGCACCGCCCGCCTGCTTGGCGGCGCGCAGAGCCAGGTCGGCGTCACCCAGCACGGCGTCATTGCCGGGTACGCCGTCCGCGATCCCGGCCCGGCCGGTCAGATGGATCCGCCGCTCACCCACCACGAACGGCGCCGCCGCGATCGCCGCCGCCACCCGTTCCGCCAGGTCGCCGGCGTCCGGCGCCTCGATCACCAGCAGGCCGAACTCGTCGCCGCCGAGCCGGGCCACCAGGTCCGCCTCCGGGGCGAACAGCAACAGCCGGCCGGCCACCTGGCGCAGCACGTCGTCACCGACCGCGTGCCCGTACGAGTCGTTGACCTCCTTGAACCCGTCGAGCCCGAAGAGGATCAGGGTGTACCGGCGGTCCCCGGCGCGGGCCCGGCCCAGGTGCTCCAGCAGCAGGTCCCGGTTGGCGATCCCGGTCAGGCCGTCGTGCCCGGCCCGGTACGCCAGACGCCGCTGCAGAAGCCGCTGCTCGTGCAGGGCCGCCCCGATCTGCCGGGACCGCTGCTCGGCCAGCCGGTTGGACAGCCCGACCCGCAGCATCAGCAGCCCGCACAGCCCGGCCGTCAGCGCCGCCGGGACCACCACCACGGCGCTCGGGTTCGCGACGGCGGGCAGCAGCGGGCCGGCCGCCGCGGCGGCGTACATGCCGATCAGCCCGGCCCGCCCGGCCGGTCCGTCGGCGGGCCGCTGCACCGCCGACGGGTGCAGCGCCGCCGCCACCGCGAACACCCACCACAGCTGCGCCACCAGGTACGGCGTGCCGCCGGCCAGCAGCGGCGCGGAGCCCTCGCTGCCGGCCGCCGCGTAGATCAGATGGGCGGCGAGCAGCGCGGCGCCACCGGCGGCGAACAGCGGCCGCCGGGTGGCGGACACCAGCACGGTCGCCAGGATCGCCAGGTCGAGAAACCCGTACAGCGCGGCCAGCGCCTGGTCGACCTGCCGGTAGCCGGGGGCGCCCAGATACGGCAGGACGACGAACGACCAGGCCAGCATCGCCACGCAGAGCACCAGGGCCCCGGACTCGGCGGCCGAGCCGGGACGTTTGCGGCGGGTCAGCTGGAACGCCCCGGCCGCGTGCAACGCGTACGGCAGCGCCAGCGACAGGCCCATCGGGGTGGTGTGCGGTGGCGGGGCGCCGGTCCCCGCCCGGACCGTCCACCAGGCGTTCGCCAGCAGGCCGGTCGTGCCGCCCGCGGCGATCAGCCACCAGCCGCAGCGGTGCCGGAGGGCGGTCCGCCAGAGGATCACGGCACCGGCCGTCTGGGGGATCAGCCAGGCCACGCCGGCGCCCAGCAGATGCAGGGTGAACGCCACCACGAGACCGCAGGCCAGCGCGTACTGCCAGGCTTGCGGGCGGTGGGGGGACCGGAGGGGCATGAGGCCAGTGCACCGCCGGACGGTTGCCGACGGGGAGCGGCCCCGGTCCATTACGGGCGCTAAGCTTGCGACTCGTGACGGACTCCGCGACTCGCCTGCGTGCCGACCTGCTCACCCGCGAGTACCCCCCGGAGGTCTACGGGGGCGCCGGGGTCCACCTGGAGTATCTGACCCGTGACCTGCGCGGGCTCGCCGACGTGCGGGTGCACTGCTTCGGCGCCGCGCGTGACGAGCCGGGCGTCACGGCGTACCCGGAACCCGCCGGGCTGGCCGGCGCGAACGCGGCGCTGCGCACGATGGGCGTCAACCTGGCGATGGCCGCCGGCTGCGAGGGCGCCGACGTGGTGCACAGCCACACCTGGTATGCGAACTTCGCCGGCCACACCGCCAAACTGCTGCACGGCGTCCCGCACGTGCTGACCACGCACAGCCTGGAGCCGCTGCGGCCGTGGAAGGCCGAGCAGCTCGGCGGCGGGTACGCCCTGTCGTCGTACTGCGAGCGCACCGCGATCGAGAACGCCGACGCGATCATCGCGGTGTCCGGGGGGATGCGGCGTGACGTGCTCAAGGCGTACCCGTCGGTCGACCCGGACCGGATCCACGTCGTCTACAACGGCATCGACACCTCGCTGTACTCTCCGGACCACGGCACCGGCGTCGTCGACCGGCTCGGCATCGACCGTGACCGGCCCAGCGTGGTGTTCGTCGGCCGGATCACCCGGCAGAAGGGCCTGCCCTACCTGATGCGGGCCTGCCACCAGCTTCCCGCCGAGACGCAGATCATCCTGCTGGCCGGCGCCCCCGACACGCCCGAGATCGCCGCCGAGGTCGAGACGCTGGCCCGCGACCTGCGCGAGGCCCGCGACCCGCACGGTGTGATCTGGGTGCAGGAGATGCTGCCGAAGCAGGAGGTCATCCAGGTCCTCACGCACGCCACCGTGTTCGTCTGCCCGTCGGTCTACGAGCCGATGGGCATCGTCAACCTGGAGGCGATGGCCTGCGAGACCGCGGTGGTCGCCACCGCGACCGGCGGCATCCCCGAGGTGGTGGCGGACGGCGAGACCGGCCTGCTGGTGCCGATCCAACAGTTCGAGGACGGTACGGGCACGCCCGTCGACCCGGAGCGGTTCGTCGCCGACCTGGCCGCCACCCTGACCCGCCTGCTGTCGGACCCGGCGCTCGCCGAGCGGATGGGCAAGGCCGGCCGCCGCCGTGCCGTGGAGAGGTTCAGCTGGTCCCGGATCGCCGAGGACACCCTGGAGATCTACCGGACGGTGCGGTGACCGTGCTCCGCCGGCCGCCGGTCTGGGTGGCGCTGCTGTCCGCGGCCGCGCTGTTCACCGTGGCCGTGCTGGGCCTGGGGCTGGTCCGGGCCGCGTTCCACACCGATCCCGGCGACGCCGGTGCGCCGGTGGCCGCCGCCGAGGGGCCGGTGCGGGTCGAGGCCGGCCGGTGCGGGACGGTTCCGGTCAGCGCCTCCCGGGAGCTGCGGGGCATGTGGCTGACGACGGTCTACAACATCGACTGGCCGAGCCGGCCGGGCCTGCCGCAGGACCAGGTGAAGGCCGAGTACCTGAAATGGCTCGACCTGGCGGTGGCCCAGCGGCACAACGCCGTCTTCGTGCACGTGCGGCCCAGCGGCGACGCGTTCTGGCCGTCCGAGTACGCGCCCTGGTCGAACTGGCTCACCGGCAGGTTCGACGGCAGCGATCCCGGCTGGGATCCGATGAAGTTCATGGTCGGCGAGGCGCACGCCCGGAACCTGGAGTTCCACGCCTGGTTCAACCCGTACCGCGGAACGCAGCCGGCCCCGGCGGGCGTCGGCACCGACCTGACCCGCCTCGCGCCGAACCATCCGTTGCGCGCCCACCCGGAGTGGCGGATCGCCTATCCGGCCGGGAAGGCCGGCCGCCTCTACTTCGACCCGGGAGTCCCGGAGGCCCGCAAGTTCGTCGAGGACTCGATGCTGGAGGCGGTCCGCCTCTACGACATCGACGGTGTTCACTTCGACGACTTCTTCTACCCGTACCCGGAGAAGGGTCAGGATTTTCCGGACAGCGCCTCCTACGCCAAGTATGGCGGCGGCCGGTCGCGGGCCGACTGGCGCCGGGAGAACGTGAACACCCTGATCCGGGAGATGAAGCAGCGGATCGCCGAGATCAAGCCGTGGGTGAAGTTCGGGATCAGCCCGTTCGGCATCTGGCGCAACGGCGGCGAGGGTTCCGACACCAACGGCCTGGAAAGCTACAGCGCCATCTACGCCGACACCCGCACCTGGGTCCGCGAGGGCTGGCTCGACTACATCGTGCCGCAGTTGTACTGGACCATCGGCTTCGGCAAGGCCGACTACGCCAAGGTGCTGCCCTGGTGGGTGAAGACGGTCAAGGGCACCGGGGTGCAGCTCTACATCGGCATGGCCGACTACCGGGTCGGTGAGAAGGGCGACTGGAGCGATCCCGCCCAGCTCGACGCGCAGATGACCCTGAACGACAAGTTCGGCGTCCAGGGCCAGGTCCATTACAGCGCCAAGCAGATCCGCGCCGACCGGCTCGGCTCGGTCACCCGTTACCGCGCCAAGCACTACGCGTCCCCCGCGCTTCCGCCGCGCATGTCCCGCCTGCCCGCCGCGCCGCCCGCCGCGCCCCGCATCACCGGCGCCACCCGAGACCCCTCCGGCAGGATCACCCTGAAGACCGCCGCGGCTTCCGGGGGCGCGAGCTGGGCTCTTTACCGTACGGGCGACAAGACCGCCACCTTGATCGCCACCGGCCGGGCCGGCACTCCCGTGGTCGACCCGCAACCTCCGGCCGGCCCCACCACCTACTGCCTGAGCGGCCTGGACCGTTCCGCCAACGAGGGCCCGCTGAGCAACCCCTTCACCACCACCGGCTGACTCAGGCGGTCACTTTGCCGTCGGTGACCTCGATGTGGCGGTTGGTGGCGACCGCCTCCAGCATGCGGCGGTCGTGGGTGACCAGCAGCAGGGTGCCGGTGTAGGAGGCCAGCGCCGACTCCAGCTGCTCGATGGCCGGCAGGTCGAGATGGTTGGTGGGCTCGTCGAGGACCAGCAGGTTCACGCCACGCGCCTGGAGCAGGGCCAGGGCGGCACGGGTGCGCTCGCCGGGGGAGAGGGTGGCGGCCGGCCGGAGCACGTGCGCCGCCCGCAGGCCGAACTTCGCCAGCAGCGTGCGGACGTCGGCGTCCGGCCAGTCGGGGACGGCCGCGCCGAACGCCTGTACCAGCGGCTCGTCACCGAGGAACAGGCCACGGGCCTGGTCGACCTCGCCGATCACCACGCCGGGGCCGAGCCGGCGGCCGCCGGAGTCGAGCTCGATCCGGCCCAGCATGGCGGCGAGCAGTGTCGACTTGCCGGAGCCGTTCGCGCCGGTGATGGCGACCCGGTCGGCCCAATCGATCTGGAGTGTGACCGGGCCGAGGGTGAACGCTCCCCGCCGTACGATCGCCTCGCGAAGATCGGCCACGACGGCGCCCGCGCGTGGCGCGGCGGCGATCTCCATGTGCAGCTCCCACTCCTTGCGGGGCTCCTCGACGACCTCCAGCCGCTCGATCATCCGTTGCGTCTGGCGGGCTTTCGCGGCCTGTTTCTCGCTGGTCTCGCCGCGGAACGCCTTGGCATTCTTGTCGTTGTCGGGGGCTTTGCGGCGGGCGTTGCGGACGCCCTTGTCCATCCAGGCGCGCTGGGTGCGGGCGCGTTCGAGGAGGTCCTCCTTCTTTCCGGCGTACTCCTCGAACTGTTCCCGGGCGTGCCGCCGGGCCCGGTCGCGTTCCTCCAGGTAGGCGGTGTAGCCGCCGCCGTACAGATGGATCTGGTTCTGCGCCAGGTCGAGTTCGAGGACCTTGGTGACGGTGCGGGTGAGGAACTCGCGGTCGTGGCTGACCACCACGACTCCGGCGCGCAGGCCGGAGACGAACGCCTCCAGGCGGGCCAGCCCGTCCAGGTCGAGATCGTTGGTCGGTTCGTCGAGCAGGTAGACGTCGTAACGGCTGAGCAGCAGCGACGCCATCCCGGCGCGGGCCGCCTGGCCGCCGGAGAGGGCGGTCATCGGCAGGTCCGCCCCGAAACCGAGGTCGATCTCGGCGATCCGCTCCTCCAGGTCGGCGCCGCCCAGGTCGAGCCAGCGCTCCAGGGCGGCCGAGTACCGGTCGTCGGCGCCCGGCCGCCCCTCGGCCAGCTCCCCGGCGGCGGCGTCCATCGCCGCCTGCGCGGCCGACACCCCGGTGCGCCGGCCCAGGAACTCGCGCACGGTCTCGCCGGCGCGCCGCTCGCGTTCCTGCGGCAGATATCCGACGTTGGCGGTGGGCGGGCTGAGTGAGACGCTTCCGCTCTCCGTGGCGATCAAACCGGCGAGGGTACGCAGGAGCGTCGTCTTGCCGGCCCCGTTGACCCCGACCAGGCCGATCACGTCGCCGGGCGCGACCACGAGGTCGAGTGAGTCGAAGAGGGTGCGGTCCCCGTGTCCCGCGGCAAGGTCGCGGGCGATCATTGTGGCGCTCATCAGGCACGATTCTAGGGCCTCTCGTAAATCGACCGATGGCGATACGGTGTGGCGATGCGACTGCTTGCCAGGAGTCTCACGCTCCTCGTCGTTCTCGCCGGGTCAGCGGTCATCGCCGCGGCACCGGCCCACGCCGCGACCGGAACCCAGCCGGTCCACGACTACACCACCGCGATCCGGGAGCAGGTCTGGGTGCAGGCCCCGGTGGACAGCGACTCCGACGGACAGCCCGACCGGGTCGCGGTGCGGATCATCCGGCCCGCCACCAGCTCCCGGGTGCCGGTGATCTTCCAGCCGAGCCCGTACTACGCGGGCCTCAACGACGTGCCCAACCACGACGACATCGACCGCGACGGCAGCATGTCGCAGCGGTCGATCGACGCGAACCGGGCGGAGACCATCACCTTCGCCGGCTATCTGGACAACTACTTCGTGCCGCGCGGCTACGCCGTGGTGTTCGCCGACAGCCTCGGCAGCGGCGGCTCCACCGGCTGCCCCACCTCCGGCGGCCGCAACGAGACCCTCGGCATGAAGGCCGTGATCGACTGGCTCAACGGCCGGGCCCCCGGCTTCGACGCGGCCGGCGCCCCGGTGAAGGCGGGCTGGACCAACGGCCGAACCGGCATGATCGGCGTCTCCTACAACGGCACCCTGCCGAACGCGGTCGCCGCCACCGGCGTACGCGGTCTGGAGACGATCGTGCCGATCGCCGCGATCTCCAGCTGGTACGACTACTACCGCAGCAACGGTGGCGTGGTGGCGCCCGGCGGCTTCCAGGGCGAGGACACCGACGTGCTGGCCAAAGCCGTCCTGACCAGGGAAAATCCCGAGGTCTGCGCCGACGTCACGGCCCATCTCGAACAGGCGCAGGACCGGGAGACCGGCGACTACAGCGCCTACTGGGCCGAGCGGGACTATCTGCGTGACGTGCACAAGGTACGGGCCAGTGTGCTGCTGGTGCACGGGCTGCACGACTTCAACGTGCGGACCGGGCAGGCCGGGCAGTGGTGGGACGCGCTGTCGAAGCGGCACGTGCCCCGCAAGATCTGGCTGCACCAGGCCGCGCACACCGACCCGTTCAACATCCGGCGCGCCGAGTGGCTGTCCACCCTGCACCGGTGGTTCGACCAGTGGCTCTACAAGATCGACACCGGGATCATGCGGGAGCCGATCGCCGACGTCGAGACCGCGCCGCACCAGTGGACGACCTCGCGGACCTGGCCGTTGCGGCCCACCTCGTTCCACTTCGGGACCGGACAGCGGCAGACCTTCACCGACGACACGTCCCGGACCGCCGAGAGCCTGGCGGCCGCCCCGGACACCGCCGACCCCAACCGGATCGCCTACCTGACCGGGCCGCTCGGCAAGGAGACCCGGCTCAGCGGCACCCCGGAGGTCACCGTCCGGGCCTCGCTCGACGGTGACAGCCCCTACCTGACGGCGCTGCTCGTCGACTACGGCGAGGCGGAACGGTTCCAGCGCACCCGGACGCTCGCCGAACTGGAGTGCATCGGGCCGGGCGTCGAGGGCGATCCCGGATGCTTCGCCAAACGGGAGTACGTGACGGCGACGACCCCGTACGAGATCGTCACCCGTGGCTGGATCGACGTGCGGAACCGGTTCTCGCCGGCGCACACCACCGGCATCGAGGCCGGCAGGACCTACACCTTCCGCTGGGACCTGCAGACCACCGACCACGTGTTCGCGGCCGGGCACCGGATCGGCCTCGTGCTGATCTCCACCGACCGCGACCACACCCTGCGCTACCCGTCCGGAACCGTGGTCGGCGTCTCCGGCGCCGGCCTGCGGATCAGCTGATCGGGACGGCCGGGCCGCTCACCAGGACCGCCTCGTTCCCCGGAACCAGGCGCACTGTGATGCGGCTCGGCCGGCCCATGTCGTCGCCCTGCCGCAACAGCAGCTCGGCGGACGCCGGAACCAGCCCCAGCTCCCGCAGATAACCACCGAGGGCCGCGGCCGCCGCGCCGGTCGCCGGATCCTCGTAGACCCCGCCGACCGGGAACGGGTCGCGCACGTGAAACGTGTCCGCCGACTCGCGGAACACCAGCTGCACCGTGATCCAGCCACGCTCGGTCATCAGCGCCGTCAGCGCCGGCACGTCGTAGTCCAGCCCGGCGAGGCGCTCCCGGCTGGTCACGGCCAGAATCGGGTGGTACGCCCCCGCGTACGCCACCCGCGGCGGCAGCCCCGGATCGAGGTCGCCGGCGTCCCACCGCAGCGCCGCCAGCAGCGCCGCCACGTCGCCGTCGCCCAGGTCCCCGACCGTCGGCGGCACGCTGCTCAGGGTCGCCACCCCGGCCTCGTCGACGGACACCGGCACCTCACCGGCGTTCGTCGTGAACACGTGCTCGCCGGGGCCGAGCGCCACCGCCGTCGCCACCGTGGCGTGCCCACAGAACGGCACCTCCACCAGCGGGCTGAAATACCGCACCCGGTAGCGGCCGCCGTCGGACGCCGTCACGAACGCCGTCTCCGAATAGCCGACCTCGGCGGCGATCTCGAGCATCCGGGCGTCACTGAGGGTGCTCGCGTCGAGGACCACGCCGGCCGGGTTGCCGCCGGCCGGATCGAGGGTGAAGGCCGCGTACCGAAGAATCTCCGTCATGGAGGCGAGCGTGCCGCGCGGCACCGGAGCGTGACCAGAGCCAATCGCGCGCGCCTGGATGTGTCGGCGCGCACAGTCGATGTTCGTCATGTCGCCGGGGTAGCGTTCCTGCGGTGACTTCACCCGCCGACCTGCCCCGCACCGTGGGCGAGCTGCGCGCCACCGGCCACCAGTTCCGTACGGTGAAAGAAGAACTCCGCGACAACCTCCTGGCCCGCCTGCGTTCCGGCGAGCCCCGCTTCCCCGGCATCGTCGGCTACGACGACACCGTCCTGCCCGAGGTCGAGCGTGCCCTGCTCGCCGGGCACGACATGGTCCTGCTCGGTGAGCGCGGCCAGGGCAAGACCCGCCTCATCCGGGCCCTGGTGGGACTGCTCGACGAGTGGACGCCGTACATCGCCGGCTCCGAGCTGCACGAGCATCCGTACCATCCGGTCACCCCCGCCTCCCGCCGGCTGGCCGCGGAAGCCGGCGACCTGCTGCCCGTCGCCTGGCTGCACCGCTCCGAGCGGTACGGGGAGAAGCTCGCCACCCCCGACACCAGCGTCGGCGACCTGATCGGCGACGTCGACCCGATCAAGGTGGCCGAAGGGCGTGCCCTGGGCGACCCGGAGACCATCCACTTCGGCCTCGTCCCGCGTACCAACCGGGGTGTCTTCGCCGTCAACGAGCTGCCCGACCTCGCCGAGCGGATCCAGGTGTCGCTGCTCAACGTGCTGGAGGAGCGCGACATCCAGGTCCGCGGCTACCAGCTGCGGCTGCCGCTCGACATCCTGCTGGTGGCGTCGGCCAACCCGGAGGACTACACCAACCGCGGCCGCATCATCACCCCGCTCAAGGACCGGTTCGGCGCCGAGATCCGTACCCACTACCCGGTCGACCTGGAACTGGAGACCGCGCTGATCCGGCAGGAGGCGGCGCTCGTCGCGTCCCTGCCCGAGCACCTCGTCGAGGTGCTCGCCCGCTACACCCGCGCCGTCCGGGAGTCGCCGTCGGTCGACGCGCGGTCCGGGGTGTCCGCCCGGTTCGCGATCGCCGCCGCCGAGACCGTCGCCGCGTCCGCGCTGCGCCGTGCCGGGCTGCGCGGCGAACGTGAGTCCGTCGCCCGGATCTGCGACGCCGTGTCGGTCACCTCCACCCTGCGCGGCAAGGTCGAGTTCGAGAGCGGCGAGGAGGGCCGGGAGACCGAGATCCTCGCTCACCTGCTGCGGGTCGCCACCGCCGAGACGTTCCGGGCCCGGCTCGCCGGCCTCGACCTGTCCGGCTTCACCGACCTGGTCGCCGAGGGCGCCCTCATCGAGACCGGCGACCTGGTCAGCGCCGAGGAACTGCTCGCCCAGATCGGCACCGTACCGGGGCTGGCCAAGGTGCTTGACCGGCTCGGGCTGGGCGACGCGCCGAGTCCCGGGCAGGCGGCGTCCGGCATCGAGTTCGTCCTCGAAGGGCTGCACCTGACCCGCCGGCTCGCCAAGGAACTGACCGACGACGGCCGCACCGTCTACGGGAGCTGACCATGCCCGCCCACCTCCTGCCGAAGCGTGTGGGGTTCGGGTGCGGAGCGCGCCCTTACTCCACACACCGGTCTCTGTCGGAGCGTGTGGGGTTCGGGTGCGGAGGGCGCCCTTACTCCACACGCCGGTCTCTGTCGGAGCGTGTGGGGTTCGGGTGCGGAGCG
>NZ_JBFAMR010000039.1:0-13544 GCF_040656595.1 Actinoplanes sp. NPDC049802 | reverse complement strand
GCCGGTCTCTGTCGGAGCGTGTGGGGTTCGGGTGCGGAGGGCGCCCTTACTCCACACGCCGGTCTCTGTCGGAGCGTGTGGGGTTCGGGTGCGGAGCGCGCCCTTACTCCACACGCTGGTTCTCGGTCCTGCCGGGGGTGTCGTCGTGAGTGGCAACGTCTTCCGCTACGGGGCCTGGCGCGACGGGCCCGACCCGCTCGCGCCGCCCTACGACGTGCGGGCCGCGGTCGACGCGATGGGGGAGCGGGTGCTGCGCGGCGACAGCCTGCGGGACGCTCTGCGCGACCTGATCCGGCGAGGTCCCCGGGACGGGCGCGGGCTCGACTCCCTGACCGAGCGGGCCCGCCGGCTGCGGCGCGAGGCGCTGCGCCGCGGCAACCTCGACGGCGCGGTCACCCGGGCCCGGCAGATGCTGGACCAGGCCCTCGCCGCCGAACGCGACGCGCTCGCCGCCCGCGACGACGACGAGGCCCGGTTCGGCGAGACGATGCTGGACAACCTGCCGAAGTCGGTGTCGCAGGCGGTGTCCGAGTTGTCCTCCTACCAGTGGACCTCTGACGAGGCGCGGCAGATCTACGAGCAGATCCTCGCCGGACTGCGCCAGGAGGTGGTCGCCCAGCGCTTCGCCGGCATGAAACAGGCCCTGCGGGACGGCGATCTCTCCGGCGTCTCGGCGATGCTCGACGATCTCAACGATCTGCTCGGCCGGCACGCCCGCGGCGAGGACACCACCGACGCGTTCCGCGACTTCATGGACCGGCACGGCCGGTTCTTCCCAGACAATCCGGGCAACGTCGAGGAGCTGATCGACTCGCTGGCCCGGCAGGCCGCCGCCGCCGAACGTCTGCTGCGCTCCCTCAGCCCGCAACAGCGCGAAGAGCTGGAACAGCTGATGGCCCAGGCCCTCGGCGACGGGCCGCTGCGCGGACAGCTCGCCCAGCTCACCGACAACCTGCGCACTCTGCGGCCGAACCTGAACTGGGGCCGCGGCGAGCGCGTGCGCGGGCCCGGCGACCTCGGCTACGGCGACGCGGCGTCGGCGCTCGGCGAGATCGCCGACCTGGACGAGCTGATCGAACAGCTCGGCCAGGACCATCCCGGCGCCACCCTCGACGACGTCGACGTCGAATCCGTCGAACGGCAACTCGGCCGGGGCGCCGCCGACGACCTGCGGCAGTTGCGCGAGCTCGAACGCGAGCTGCGCCGCCAGGGCTGGGTGCGGCGCGACGACGAAGGCCTGACCCTGTCACCGAAGGCGCTGCGCCGTCTCGGCCAGACCGCCCTGTCGGCGATCTTCAAGGAGATCGCGGGCCGGCGCGGCGAGCACGACATGCGCGACGCCGGGGCCGCCGGCGACCTGATCGGCTCCTCGCGCCGCTGGGAGTTCGGCGACGATCAACCCCTCGACGTGGTGCGGACCATCGGCAACGCGGTTCGCCGCCGGGCCGCGTCGGCCACCATCGCAACCCTTCCGGTACGCCTGGAGCCCGAGGACTTCGAGATCGCCGAGACCGAGCGCCGGGCCTCCGCGGCGGTCGCCCTCTGCGTCGACCTCTCCTATTCGATGTACGCGGACGGCCGCTGGGGCCCGATGAAACAGACCGCCCTGGCCTTGTCGCACCTGGTCGCGACGAGGTTTCCGCAGGACGCGCTGCAGATCGTCGGTTTCGGCCGCTACGCGCAGAGCCTGTCCCAGGGCGAGCTCGCCGCCATCGAGCCCACCATCGAGAAAGGCACCAACCTCCAGCACGCACTCAAGATCGCCGGCCGTCATCTGCGCCGCCACCCCGGCGCCGAACCGGTCGTCCTGGTCGTCACCGACGGCGAACCCACCGCCCACCTCGAACCCGACGGCGAAGCCGTGTTCTGGTGGCCGCCGCTGCCGGAGACCGTCCAGGCCACCGTCCGCGAGGTGGACCAGCTCACCCGGTACGGCGCCACCCTGAACGTCTTCATGCTCGGCGAGGACGACGGCCTGCGCCGCTTCGTCGGCGCCATCGCCCGGCGTAACGGCGGCCGCGTCTTCAGCCCGGACGCCGCCGACCTGGGCCGCTACGTGATCGACGACTACGTCCGGGCCCGCCGAGGCCGGGCTGGGTGATTTGTGGGTGCTGTCCCGGCGACGCTGAGACAGCGCCCACAACCAGCCACGCCTACCCAGCTAACTCGGAAGTAGACCTACTTCCTCCCGATTAGGGCCGCTTCGCGCAGCGGAGCGGCAGGGACTCAGCCCGGCGGGCGCGGCAGAGGCCGGAGTGGGCAGGGGATCGCGAGGCTCGGCGGGGCGGGCGGAGTTGCGGTCGGCGTGGCGTCGTGCGTACCGGGAAGGGTGAAGGAGCAGCCCGGGGGAGCGCGAGGGGCGGTCGGGGTGGCGTCCGGCGTGCCGGGAAGGGTGAAGAAGGAGTCCCGGGGGAGCGTGGGGGCGACGGTCGTGCGTGCCGGGAAGGGTGAGGAGACAGCCTGGAGGGGCGCGCGGGCGTGCGTACCGGGAAGGGTGAAGAAAGAGCCCTGGGGCGCGAGGAAGGCGATTTGGGCTAGCCTCCTAGGATGACGTCGAGAGTGTGGCCTGTGTGACTGCGTGTCGGGCCGGGGAACGCGGCTGGTTATAGTTGCTCGGCGAGCGGCCGGTTGTGCGTTCGGCGCCGGCCCGGGGGAGGGCCGGTGACGGGCTCCGGGGCTTACGCGCGTGCCAGGGCGGGGGCCTCGGCCGAGGGAGAGGAAGTCGCGATGTCGCAGCAGCCTGCGCCGTCCATCGAGACCTCCAACCGGATCTGGACGCTCCCCAATGTGATCAGTTTCATCCGCCTGCTCGGGGTGCCGCTCTTCCTCTATCTGCTGCTCGTGGTCGAGCAGGATGTGGCCGCGGTGGTGGTGCTCGCGGTGGGCGGTTCCACCGACTGGGTGGACGGCTATGTCGCCCGCCGGATGAATTCGGTGAGCCGGCTCGGCGAGTTGCTGGATCCGTTCGCCGACCGGCTGTACATCGTGGCGACGCTCATCGGTTTCACCGTGCGCGAGGTGGTGCCGCTGTGGTTCACCGTGGCACTGCTGCTGCGTGAGGCCGTGCTCGGCGTGACGCTGGTGATCCTGCGGCGGCGCGGTTACGGGCCTCCGCCGGTGCACTACGTCGGCAAGACCGGCACGTTCCTGCTGTTGGCGGCGTTCCCGATCATCCTGCTGGCCAAGGCGGTGCCGTCCATCTCCGAGTGGGCGATGCCGGTGGGCTGGGGGCTGGCCTGGTGGGCGCTGGGGCTGTATTGGTGTGCGGCGGTGCTCTACCTGATCCAGGCGGTGCGGCTGTTGCGGGCCGACGCCGGGGAAGACTCGTGAGCCTGCCACCGTCGTATCTTCCGGCCGGTGGCCCGGACCCGGACGGGGCCGCGGCCGGGAAACGCACCTACGGGCCGGACTTCCTGACCGCGCTGTTCCAGAACCCGCTCGATCCGGGTTACTCGGACGCGGCCGCCCGGCGTGCCACCGAGGGCCGGCGGACCGGATGGCGTCGTGGGCTGGCCGGTGGGTCGTCGGCGCTGACTCTCGTGGTGATCGGATTCCTGCTGGTGGTGGCCTACCGGCAGACGGTGGCCGAGGAGCCGGCGCGGACGAAGGCGCGGGATTCGCTGATCGCCCAGGTGCAGAACCGCCGGGAGGGCACGGAGCGGCTGCGGGCGCAGGCGGACCGGCTCGGCGACGAGGTGGCCGCGTTGCGGGAGCGTGCCCTCGGCGGCGCCGCGATCGCGGAGCTGAAGGATCTGGAGGCGGCCACCGGCATGGCCCCGGTCCGGGGTTCGGGCGCGCGGATCCGGCTGGTGGACGGGCCGACGTCGGTGGATGCGGTGACCGGGGAACGGCGTACCGACGGTCTGGTCAAGGACACCGATCTGCAGTTGGCGGCGAACGCGCTGTGGGAGGCGGGCGCCGAGGCCATCATGATCAACGGTCAGCGGCTGACCGCGACGTCCCGGATCCGGCAGGCGGGTGAGGCCATCCTGGTGGACATCCGGCCGGTGGCGTCGCCGTACGAGCTGACGGCGATCGGGCCGGACGAACTCGCCGAGGACTTCCGGGCCGGCTATGCGGGGCCGTACTTCGAGACGCTGCAGGGGCGGTACGGGATCTCGTTCGAGGCCGCCGAGGTGAAAGACGTGACCCTGGAGGCGGCGACCGAGTTCAAGCTCCGGTCGGCCGCGCCCAGCATTGCGCCCGCGCCGTCGGGCTCCGCTTCGTCGTCCGGGCCGGGATCGCCGGCGCCGGGCTCGTCCACGGAAGGCGGCCGATGATCGCCGTACTCGCCCTGCTCGCCGGTGTTCTCCTGGGCATTCTGTACGAGCCGTCGGTGCCGATCGAGCTGGTGCCGTACCTGCCGATCGCGGTGGTGGCGGCGCTGGACGCGGTGTTCGGCGGGGTACGGGCCAAGCTGGACGGGATCTTCGACGACAAGCAGTTCGTGGTGTCGTTCATCTCCAACGTGCTGGTGTCCGCGCTGATCGTGTATGTGGGGGATCAGCTCGGTGTGGGCGGTCAGCTGTCGACGGGTGTCGTGGTCGTGCTCGGCGTGCGCATCTTCGGTAATGTCGCGGCGATCCGACGTCACCTGTTCCGGGCATAGGAAATAGATGATCGAGCCAGATGAGACCGGGCGGCGGGAGCGGACCGCGGCCGGTGCCGCCGTGCCCGCCACGGAGGACGAGCCGACGGTGTCGTTGGCCGCGCGTGACCTCGAGACGCCACCGGAGCCACGGACTGAGCCGGTGCCGCTGACCGAGCCGGTGCCGGAGCAGTGGACCGAGCCCGTTCCGGAGCCGCCGACCGAGCCGGTGGTGGAGCAGTGGGCCGAGCCGGTGCTGGAGCAGTGGACCGAGCCGGTGCCGCCGACCGAGCCGGTGCTGGAGCAGTGGACCGAGCCCGTGCCGGTGCCGCGGGCGAAGCCGGTGCCGGAGCCGCTGACCGAGCCCGTGCCGGAGTGGGAACCGACGGCGGCTTCCGTGTCGGGGCGGGACGCTTCCGGCGTACCCTCGCTGCTTTCGGAGGAGCCGGACGCGACGGGGAGCGTGGGTGATCCGGAGACCGCGGGGGTGCCCCGGTCGGGTGACCGGAAGGATGGATCGGCGGAGACATCCGCCACGTCACCCGATAGTGCGGCCCCCGGCGAAAGTGATCTTGATCGCGCCAAGCGGCGCTGGCCGGCCCCGGCCGGGGCGCTGATCTGGGTGTTGCTGGCGTTGTTCGGGTTCACGCTGGTGGTGCAGTTGCGCAGCAACGCCGCCGACGACGGGCTGGCCGGCATGCGGCAGGAGGACCTGGTCCGGATTCTGAGCGACCTGGAGGCGCAGGACAGCCGTCTGCTGGCCGAGATCCAGGAGCTGGAGACCAGTAAGCAGCAGCTCAGCTCGGGTGTGGCGGGCCGGCAGGCGGCGCAGTTGGAGGCGGCGAAGCGCAGTCAGGAGCTGGGGCTGCTGGCCGGTACGGAGCCGGGTACCGGTCCGGGGCTGGACATCACGTTGCGCGACGTGCGGGCTTCCGACGTGCTGAACACGGTGCAGGAGCTGCGTGGCGCCGGTGGTGAGGTGATGCAGCTCAACGGGGCGAACGGTGGCGCCGTGCGGGTGGTGGCGTCGAGCTTCTTCGTGGAGGCGTCGGGTGGTGGCATCATCGCTGACGGTGAACAGTTGACGGGTCCGTTCCGTCTGCTGGTGATCGGTCCGCCCAGCACGATGAGCACTGCGCTGCAGATCCCGGGCGGGGTGGTGGCGTCGGTGCAGAACGACGGCGGTAGCGTGACCATGGACTCGCGTTCCCTGGTCGAAGTGACCGCGGTGCGTAAGGCGGCAGCGTTGCGATACGCGCGTCCGGTTTCGTGATTTACGGAGGAAGCGTTGATTCCTGAGGATCTGCGGTATACCGCGGAGCACGAGTGGGTCGCCGGTGACGGCAGCGGTCCGGTGCGGGTGGGCATCACCCATTTCGCGCAGGACGCGCTGGGTGACATCGTCTACGTGCAGTTGCCCGACGAGGGCACGGTGGTGCAGGCGGGTGACTCGCTCGGTGAGATCGAGTCGACCAAGAGCGTCTCGGAGATCTACGCGCCGATATCGGGCACGATCGTGGCGAAGAACGCGACGCTGACCGATGAGCCGGAAATCATCAACGGCGAGCCGTACGCGGCGGGCTGGCTGGTGGAGATCGCGCCGGAGGACCCGGCGTCGGTCGCGTCGTTGCTGGATGCCGCGGCATATCGGGCGCTGACCGAGAGCTGAGGTCTCCGCGCGTCCGGTTGCTCAGCGATATTGGCGCTGACTAGGCTCGCGAAGCACACGAAGAACTGTTATTCCTTTGAAACCGATAGTCGTGCGTCGGGCCGAAATGGCCCCGGCGAGGGCCGCAACGTCGCGTGTCCCGCCGGTTGGCGACGACCAACTGATCCGTGAGGTGGTCCGATGACGCGCCCAGACGACGAGTTCCCCCCGCTCGACGTCACGTCCACGCTGAACCTTGGCGCCCTTGACGAGGTGCTGGAGGGACCTGAGACCGACGTGGTGCCGAGCCGCATGTCCGGTTCGCTCCCGCCGGGGATGGCTCTGCTGGTGGTCCGCCGTGGCCCCAACGCAGGTGCCCGTTTCCTCCTCGACCACGACGTGACGACCAGCGGCCGGCACCCGGACAGTGACATCTTCCTGGACGACGTGACGGTGTCGCGCCGCCACGCCGAGTTCCACCGGGACGGTGGCACGTTCACCGTTCGCGACGTCGGCTCTCTCAACGGTACGTATGTGAACCGGGAAAGGGTTGAAGCCGCGACGCTCAGCAATGGCGATGAGGTCCAGGTCGGCAAGTTCCGTCTGGTGTTCATCGCCGGTCCGCGGCCGGAGGGCGAGGGCCGGGCGTGACGTCGTCGGGGGCGGCCGCGCGTGATCCGGGGGCTTCGCGCCCTCAGGACGGGCGGGAGGGTGCGCTGATGAGCATCGGGGAGGTGCTGGCCCATCTGCGCACCGAGTTCCCCGACACCACGATCTCGAAGTTGCGGTTCCTGGAGGCGGAGGGTCTGGTCGACCCGCAGCGCACCGCCTCCGGGTACCGCAAGTATTCGTGGAACGATGTGGCCCGGCTGCGTTTCGTGCTGACCGCTCAGCGGGATCAGTACCTCCCCTTGCGGGTGATCCGCGAGCAGTTGGACCGGATGGAGAAGGAGCCGGTGGTTCCGCAGCGGCCCACGCTGGTGGCGGTGGGGGCGCAGCGGGCCACGGATCCGGCGGACACCCGGATCCCGAAGGCGGATCTGCTGGAGCGGACCGGGGTGGACGAGGCGCTGCTGGCCGAGCTGGAGCAGATCGGCCTGGTGTCGGCGCGTCCGCCGGGGTGGTATGACGCCGATCAGGTGATCATCGTGGAGGCCGTGGTGGGCCTCACCCGGTACGGGCTGGAGGTGCGTCACCTGCGGGCGTTCCGTAACTCCGCGGACCGTGAGGTGGGCCTGTTCACACAGCTGCTGGCGCCGTTGGTCCGCCAGCAGGATCCGGCGGCGCGGGCCCGTGCCGCCGAGACCGCGCGTGAGCTGCAGGCTCTTTCGCAGCGGTTGCATGCCGCTCTGGTCCGGTCGGGGCTACGGGGTGAGTTGGGGCGTTGAACCCGATGCCGCGTGGATCGGACACCCGCGGTGTGCGTGTACCGTGCAGGTTAGGGGCGGCTGCTGTGCGGCCGAGACGATGACGACACGGAGGCGGCGGTGCGCGAGCTGAGCGTGGTCGGGGTCCGGGTGGAGCTGCCCAGCAACCAGCCGATCGTGTTGCTGCGGGAGGTCGACGGCGACCGTTACCTGCCGATCTGGATCGGGGCGGTGGAGGCGACCGCGATCGCCTACGAGCAGCAGGGTGTGAAACCGGCCCGGCCGCTGACGCACGATCTGTTGCGCGACATCCTGTCGGCGCTGAAGGCGCCGTTGACGGCGGTGGAGATCACCGAGCTGAAGGACAACGTCTTCTACGCCGATCTGTTGATCGGCGACAACCTGCGGGTGTCGGCGCGGCCGAGTGATTCGATCGCTCTGGCGTTGCGGGTCGGCGCGCCGATTCGCTGTGCCGAGCAGGTGCTCACCGAGGCCGGTATCGTGATTCCGGATGAGCAGGAGGACGAGGTGGAGAAGTTCCGCGAGTTCCTCGACCAGGTGCGCCCGGAGGACTTCGCCGGCTGACGCCGCCATCGACGAGGGCCGTTCGTCCGTGGGCGGCGTGTCGAGCGGTTACCTCCATGTTTCGGCGTTGATTGAGATATACGCTCGTGAAGTCCAGGTGAACCGGCATACCGCCTAGATTTTGATCATGGGCAGCGGGGAGGCATCGGGTGCACGAGCAACCTCTTGAGGGCCCACTCGTCGGCGAGGACGGAGAGGTCGGCTATCGCGGGGTGACGGCCTGTCAGGCAGTCGGGATCAGTTACCGCCAGCTCGACTACTGGGCCAGGACCACGCTGGTCGTCCCGAGTGTTCGCGACGCGTCGGGGTCGGGCACTCAGCGGCTCTATTCGTTCCGTGACCTGGTGGTGCTCAAAGTGGTGAAGCGCCTGCTGGACGCGGGTGTCTCGTTGCAGAACATTCGGCGCGCGATCGACGCGCTGCGGTCGCGCGGGGTGGACGATCTCGCGGAGATCACGCTGATCTCGGACGGGACGACGGTGTATGAGTGCCGGTCCCCGGAGGAGGTCGTGGATCTGTTGCAGGGCGGTCAGGGCGTGTTCGGGATCGCGATCGGTGGGGCGTTCAAGGAGATTCAGGGTTCGCTGTCGCATCTGCCGTCCGAGCCGGTCGCGCAGCCGCAGCCGATCGCCGCGTCGTTCCAGCCGTCCGAGGGTGACGAGCTGGCGGCCCGCCGGGCACGGCGTCGCGCCGGCTGAATTGCGGTCACGTTCTGGCCGGTGTGCGCGGTAGCGTCGCCGGGTGACCCACATCGCAGACAGCCACGATGTCATTCAGGTTCGCGGGGCTCGCGAGAACAATCTGCGCGACGTCTCTCTCGACGTCCCGAAACGGCGGTTGACGGTCTTCACCGGGGTGTCCGGTTCGGGGAAGTCGTCGCTGGTGTTCGGCACCATCGCCGCCGAGTCACAGCGCATGATCAACGAGACGTATTCGGCGTTCCTCCAGTCGTTCATGGGCAGTCCGGCCCGTCCGGACGTGGACGCGCTGCACAATCTGAGCGCCGCCATCGTCGTCGACCAGGAGCGGATGGGGGCCAACGCGCGGTCCACGCTCGGGACGGCGACGGACGCGTACACGATGCTCCGGATCATCTTCAGCCGGCTCGGGTCGCCGGGCGCCGGCAGCGCGCTGGCCTACTCGTTCAACGCCGAGGGCATGTGCCCGGCGTGTGAGGGGCTCGGCAAGGTGTCGACGATCGACGTCGACCAGCTCGTCGACCGGTCCAGGTCGATCAACGAGGGTGCGATCACCGTCCCGAACTTCGGTGTCGACGGGTGGTATGTGCGGGGGTTCGCCGAGTCCGGGCTGTTCGACCCGGACAAGCCGATCCGGGACTTCACCCCCGCCGAACTCGACGACTTCCTGCACAAACCGTCGATGAAAATCAAGATCAACGGCATCAACACGACGTACGAGGGACTCGTCGTGAAGGTGCAGCGGATGTACCTGACCAAGGAGCGTGAGTCGGCGCAGCCGCACATCCGCGCGTTCATCGACCGGGCCGCGACGTTCGCCGCCTGCCCCGGCTGCGGCGGTTCCCGGCTCAAGCCGTCGGTGCTGGAGTCCCGTATCGACGGCCGCAACATCGCCGAGTGCTCGGCCATGCAGGTCAGCGACCTGGCCGCGTTCCTGGCCGGGATCACCACGCCCGCGGTCGGGCCGGTGGTGGCGAACCTGCGGCAGACGCTGGAGTCGCTGGTGGAGATCGGGCTGGGTTACCTGTCACTGGACCGGGAGTCGGCGACCCTGTCCGGCGGTGAGGCGCAGCGGGTCAAGATGGTGCGGCACCTCGGCTCCAGCCTCACCGACATCACGTACGTCTTCGACGAGCCGACGGTGGGCCTGCACCCGCACGACATCCAGCGGATGAACGGGCTGCTGCTGCGCCTGCGGGACAAGGGCAACACGGTCCTCGTGGTGGAGCACAAGCCGGAGACGATCGCGATCGCCGACCACGTGGTGGACATCGGTCCCGGCGCGGGCCCGGACGGCGGCCGGATCCGGTTCGAGGGCAGCGTCGCCGGTCTGCGCGCCTCGGACACGCTGACCGGTCGCTATCTGGGGCACCGCGTCACGTTGAAGGCCGGTGTGCGCGAGCGGACCGGCACGATCGAGATCCGCGGCGCGCGGGCGCACAACCTGCGTGACGTCGACGTCGACATCCCCACCGGGGTGCTGACCGTGGTGACCGGGGTCGCCGGGTCCGGCAAGAGTTCCCTGATCTACGGCAGCCTGCCCGCCCGTGACGGCGTCGTCGTCGTCGACCAGTCGGCGATCCGCGGCTCCCGGCGCAGCAATCCGGCCACCTACACCGGCCTGCTCGACGCCGTCCGTGCCGCCTTCGCCAAGGCCAACGGGGTGAAGGCGGCGCTGTTCAGCGCCAACTCCGAGGGCGCCTGCCCGAACTGCAAGGGCATCGGCCTGGTCTACGTCGACCTGGCGATGATGGCCGGGGTCGCCGGCGTCTGCGAGGAGTGCGAGGGCCGGCGGTTCACCGCCCGGGTGCTCGACTACAAGCTGCGCGGCCGGGACATCTCCGAGGTGCTGGCCATGCCGGTGAGCGAGGCTCTCGAGTTCTTCACCGAGAAGGCGGCCCGGGCGATCCTGGAGCGGCTGTCCGCGGTCGGGCTCGGCTACATCACGCTGGGCCAGCCGCTCAACACGCTGTCCGGCGGCGAGCGGCAGCGGCTCAAACTGGCCGTGCACATGGGCGGCGGGACGGCCACCTACCTGCTCGACGAGCCGACCAGCGGCCTGCACCTGGCCGACGTCGACCAGCTGCTCGCCCTGCTCGACCGGCTCGTCGACACCGGCAACACGGTCGTCGTCATCGAGCATCACCTGGCGGTGATGGCCCACGCCGACTGGATCATCGATCTCGGTCCCGGCGCCGGCCACGACGGGGGCCGGGTCGTCTTCACCGGTACGCCGAGCGAGCTCGTCACCTCGTCGGACACCCTCACGGCCCGGCACCTGCGCGAATACGTCTCCTGACCGGCGGTCGCCCGGCGGCGGCCACCCGCCACCGCCGGCGATCCGGGTCGGCATGTCAGCTCCGCTGGTCGAGGAAGGCCAGCGCGACCGCCGGGAACAGCGGCGACATGAACAGGCTGTAGTGGGTGGTGCCGGGCAGGATGGCCAGGGCGTGCCCGCCCTTGGGACGGCCCTCGCCCATCCAGCCGCCGTCGCGCAGGCCGCCGTCGAGCAGGTTGAAGATCTCGACGAAGTGGGCGGCCGGCACGATGTCGGCGTCCGAACCGACGATCAGCGTCGGCACGGACAGTCCGCGGACCTCGTCGGTGAGATCGAAGTCCACGGCCATCGCGGCGCCGATCTTGTCGAGCAGGCGGGGGAAGTCCTCCGGGCGCGGGGCCAGGCGCTGGTAGGACTCGTACATCGGGGTGTCCTTCATGAACTCGGCGGCCGCCCCGGTGACCTGGCCCTGCTGGGCGAGGATGTCCGGGTGGGTGGCGCTGCGCCGGATGCCGGCCGACGCGGACACCAGCCTGCCGACCTTGTCCGGATGGGCGATGGCCAGGTGCAGGCCGACACCGCCGCCGAGGGAGTAGCCGACCACGTCCGGCTTCTCCAGGCCCAGGTGGTCGATGAGGGCGGCGATGTCGTCGGCCATCGTGCGGATGTCGAGCGGCCGGTCGACGTCGGCGGTCCGGCCGTGGCCCTGCAGGTCGGCGAGGATCACCTGCCGGTTCGCGGTGAACGCGGGCAGCACCGGGGCGAACATCTCGCCCGAGCCCAGGCCGCCGTGCAGCAGGACGAGCGGGCTGCCCTCGCCCTGGATCTCGTAGTAGAGGTTGATCCCGTTGACGTCCGCGTAGCTCATGACGGCTCCTCGAATCTCTCGCGTGAACTGCTTTGCACCGGGTAGACCGGGCCCGTCCCGGAAACTCATCGCTGCCGGGCGGAAACAATCCGCGATAGGTTCGGGCCGTGAACGAACTCGTCACCGATGTCCCGATCGAGAAGCAGCTGGACCGGTTCCGGCCCGAGCTCGTCGGCTATTGCTACCGGATGCTGGGTTCGGCCTTCGAGGCCGAGGACGCGGTGCAGGAGACGATGATCCGCGCCTGGCGCGGCCACGACACGTTCGAGGGCCGCTCGTCGCTGCGCTCGTGGGTGTACCGGATCGCCACCAACGTGTGCCTCAACATGGTCGACAGCGCCCAGCGGCGGGTCCGGCCGATGGATCTCGGGCCGGCCGGGTCCGGGCACGCCACCCACCCCGGCGACATCCACCCGGAGCAGATCTGGGTCGGACCGGTCCCCGACGAGCGGATCCTGCCGGAGGGCTCCGACCCGGCCCGGCTGATCGCCGAACGCGAGTCGATCCGGCTCGCGTTCGTCGCCGCGCTGCAGCATCTGCCGCCCCGGCAGCGGGCCGTGCTCATCCTGCGGGAGGTGCTGGCCTGGTCGGCGCAGGAGGTCGCCGACCTGCTGGACGTGTCGGTGGCGAGCGTCAACAGCGCGCTCCAGCGGGCCCGGGCCACGATCTCCGCCGCCACACCGTCGGCGGGCGACACCTACCAGCCCCTCGACGAGGCTCAGCGTGCGCTTCTCACACGCTACGTGAAGGCCTTCGAGGCGTACGACCTGAGCGCCCTCACCTCGCTGTTGCACGAGGACGCCACCCTGTCGATGCCGCCGCTGGCGCTGTGGCTGCACGGCACGCCGGACATCACCGTGTGGATGAGCGGCACCGGCCGCGGCTGCCGCGGTTCGCGCCTGATCCCGGTGGTGGCCAGCGGCCTGCCCGCGTTCGGCCAGTACCGTCCGAGCGAGACCGGCGCCGGACACGACCCGTGGGCGCTGATCGTCCTGGAGATCTCAGACGGGCGGATCACCGGCGTCAACAACTTCCTCGACACGGCGCGGCTGTTCCCGCTGTTCGGCCTGCCCGCCCACCTGGAGCAGCAGGTCGTCGAGCCCTAGCAGGGCCAGCAGCGACAGCAGCGCGGGCCCGGCGCCGGTCAGCCGCAGCCGCCGGCCGTGCCGGTGCGCGGTCAGCCGCAGCCGGGCCAGCGCCTCCACCAGCACGACGTCCGGTTCACCGGGCCCGGTGACCTCGCAGACCACGACGTCGCCGGGCCGACCACGTAACGAGTCGGCCAGCGCGGCACAGAGTATGGGGATCTCCGTACGCGCCAGCTTGATTCGCACCGGGAACCGGATCGCAGAGTCCGCCATGCCGGTTAGGACCGGCGCCGGCCCCCGAACTCATCGCCCCCAACCCCGCGTGTTGATTTCGGGCCGGTCCGTGATCGAGCTACCCGACGGACCGCCGCTCTGGGCGATGTGGAGGGAGCCTATGGCTTGACCGAGGTGACCGGATCATGCG